>JBGPLR010000024.1:0-14913 GCA_041486545.1 Terriglobia bacterium | reverse complement strand
GGCGCGCCCAGTCCGTTCACGCCTGCGTCTTCCACCACGCGCAAGACCGAATCCTGCAGGCGGTCGCGCTCTGCGGCCATTTCCGCCGGACCGGAACTCTGCAGCCAGTGCTGCGCGATCTCTGCTGCTTTGCCCAGGCCCACGATACCCGGCAGGTTCTCTGTGCCGGCGCGGCGCTGGCGCTCATGACTGCCGCCGTAAATCAGCGGCTGGATCAGCGTTCCCTTCTTGACGAACAGCGCCCCGGTTCCTTGCGGCCCGTGAATCTTGTGCCCGGAGATGCTCAGCGCGTCGCAACCGATCTTGGCGACGTCAACCGGAACTTTGCCCGCGGCCTGCACCGCGTCGGTGTGGAAGAAGACGTCGGCTTCCTGTGCGATGCGGCCAATCTCTTCCACCGGCTGCAGCACGCCGGTTTCATTGTTGGCCATCATGATGCTAATCAGCCGGGTGTTGGGCCGCAGCGCCTTGCGGACTTCTTCGGGGTCAACTTCACCGCGGCTGTTCACCGGGACGCAAGTCACTTCGCATCCGGTTTCTTCCAGGCGCTTGCAGGTCTTGAGCACCGCGCTGTGTTCGATAGTGGAAGTAATCACGTGGTCGCCGCGCGCCACCAGCCCGAAGATGGCGGCGTTGTCGGCTTCCGTGCCGCCGCTGGTAAAAACGATTTCCGCCGGACGCGCATTCAGCAGCGCCGCCACCGACTCGCGCGCCCGTTCCACCGCCGCCCGAGCATTTTGTCCGTAATGATGAATGGACGAAGCGTTGCCGAACCCTTCCAGATAGAAAGGCTTCATGGCCTCAAACACTTCCGGCAGGACGGGAGTGGTGGCGTTGTTGTCCAGGTACACGCGACGCATTTTTCTATTCTAGACCGTATTGTGGCCTGGTTGTGCAGTCCCGAGCGGCTTTTGCTTGCGGGCCACCGGCCCGAAACCCTGAGCGCAGCCGAAGGGGAGGGACCTCTATTATTACGGAGATGATTTGGGAAATCACGATGATCTGGCCACGATGCGCGTTCGAGTGCTTGCTCAGCGGCCTGCCGCAATGACCCGCAGCGCTTGCCGGGCGGCTTCCGCGATTTGCGGATCATGATCTGTGCTGAACGGCAGTATGTCTTTTTCCAATTTGGGATCGCCGAAGCCGGCAAGCACGGTGAGCACCATAGGCACATTCTCGCGGCGCTGCAGTAGTTCCTGCAACAGAGGTTCGGCCCGCTCTCCGGCTTTGGAAACCAGGATGCCGGCAATGGCCCTGATGTTCTCGTTCTTTGACGCCATGCTGCGGACGGCAATCCGTCCCAGCGACTGCAGCCCCGTCACACGCCATGCTGCCGCGCACAAGAACAATCCAATGGCCTGAATCACCCACATAACAAGCCCAGTTTAGCACTGATGTCAGATCATTTCCTGTCAGAGCTTTTCATGTCAGATCGTTTCATATCAGGTCGTTTCATATCAGGTCGTTTCATATCAGATTTTGGCCGGGACATTGTTTTGCTGCCAGACAGCCGGATCATGAGTTGCGCTGTGATTGAACCAGATGGGCAAAACGTTCTCCTCGATTCGCGGGTCTTTGAACTTTTGTCCGCCGCGGTCGGCAAGAATCACCAAGTCGGCATGCACGCGGATGGAAACCTTTCTCTTGTTAATCTTGCTGAAGTCCGGCGCGTACTTGGGGAAATGAACAGGACAGCTGAGCATGATCAGTTCGCCGATGGTCAGCCCCTGGTGCGTCGCCAGCATGGACACGTTGCCGCCGTGGCTGTGGGTGATCAAGTCCAGGCCTTGCTCGTTGTGGGCGTTGACCCACGCCACCAGGTCTTGCGCCGCTTGCGCGCGCGCGGCGTCACTGTAAGCGCCGGACCATCCGAACCGGTCTGCCTTGTTGTAGAGATCGTTGCGCACATTGTTCAAAATGTAAGTATGAAAATCCCCTCCTGGCTGCCACCACGGGGAAGTTGCCGCCCAGGTTCCGTGAATGATCATGGTGGTATTGCTGGCGCCCAGGGACGCGGCGCCGCCGGATTCGCCGCGTAGGGCCAGCAAAGCTGGATGCTCCGGCTGTTCGATGGCCAGCGCGGTGGCCGCCACATTGCGCACCAGAGGCTCCTGGCTTTTTGTTCCGACCGCAAGAATGTCAATCAATCGCGGAAGCTCTGAAGTGTGTTGGGTGAACGCCGTCGCCGCGCACACCCGCACCAGTTCTTGCGAATGGCTTAGGCAGGCTTCCAGCAAGTTGAAGACCGCGTCGGCGGACGCCTGCTCCACCTGGATTTTGGCCAGATCGGCGAACGCGTCCCGGTGGTGTGGCAGCAACTCTTCCAGGAAGCGGTACACGGGCACGTCAAGCTTGTATTTTCCTTGCAGAAACTGGCGAATGCCCGCCGAATCGGCTTTCCCTGCGATCTCCTGCAACAGCGGGAGCTTCAGCGCGGAGCGCACGTAGTCCGGCAAAATCTCTTCCATAGGGACCATTTCTTCGCTGGTAAAGTTGCCACGAAGGCGGTTCGCGGTCCCGCGAAGCTGCACTCCCAGGGCTAAAAGACTGGCTGCCGCAGTCTGAACAGCGGCATCATCGGTCCGGGCAAACACTTCAAACCCTCCTGCTGCGGGTTGCGACACATTCTCAAAAGCCACTGGTCCCTCCTGTGGGAGTCAAATTTGTGAGACGCTAATTCAGCCTGCAAAACGCGGGTTGCCTTATCCTAACAACGCAAAATAATACGCATTCCCTGGAACTTTCCCCGTACTTTCGACATTACACATAGTAAGCAGCGCAAATCTGCCGTGTACAGGCAGAGAAAGCCGGACGCGAACAAATTGACCATGCGGGCGAAAACATGACCAGCGACGAAACCTTGATGCTGGAGTTCCAGCGGGGGTCGCGAGAGGCCTTGGAGGAGCTCTTCGCCCGCTATCGCCAGCCTTTGTTCGGATTCTTCCGGCGGCGTCTGGCCAACAAAGAGCGTGCGGAAGACCTGGCCCAGGAGACGTTCGTCGCGGTGATACGCGCGGCCGCCCGTTATGAGCCGCGTTCCATGGTGTGCACGTATCTGTACGGCATCGCGTTGCGGCTGCTGGCCAATGAACGGCGCAATCAGGAAAAAGACTGGCGAAGGCAAGCTAAAGACCCGCGGTCGCCCGGGACGCTGGACACGGACAAAGACCGAGGCGGTCTGGCGCAGGATGGCGCGGCGGCGCTGGAGGCCATCCCCGACCCCAAAGCTGCGGGCGCAGCCGACACCGTCTTGTGGGTTCGGCAAGCGTTGGAAAAGCTGGAGCCGGTGGAGCGCGAAGTCCTCATGCTGCGCGAGTACGAGCAGCTCAGTTATGAAGACATCGCCCAGCTCTTGCGGATACCCATCAACACCGTGCGCTCCCGGCTGTTTCGCGCGCGCATGGCATTGAAAGACCGTCTGCAACCGGGCGCGGCGCTAGATAAAGATAAGGACAAGAACGCGGACGCAGCGGCTACGGATTTGGCTGGCCGAGTCAATCCAAATCCGGCGGAGAGCGAGGCCTGACGTGAAAGACGAAGCGAAGAATAACGACGAGAGTAAACAGGAAATGAGTACGAGCCAGCATCCGTTTGACCAGGAAGAGCTCATGGCTTTCCTCGACGGCGAACTCCCCGCTGAGCGCGCCGCCAGCGCGGCCGCGCACATGAAGAGCTGCCTGGAGTGCCAGAAGCTGGCCACCGGCTTCCAGCAGGTCTCGCAGGCCATGGTGAGTTGGGAAGTGGAGCCATCCGGCGCCGAGATTCCGGCAAGGATCGCGGTCGCCCTGAATGAACGGAAAAAAGACCCAGCCCGCAAGCTGAACAGTCAACGCTGGGAATGGCGAAAGCTATTGCGCGTGCAGCAACTCACATGGGCTGGCGGGCTAGCTGCGGCAATCGTGTTGGTTATTGTGGTCGCTACGCCCAATTTGCTGAGCGTTCGGCGCCCGCTGCAGGCATTCGCGCCTGTTCCGCAGGCCACAAGCGCTAAGGAGAGCCGCGCGGAGCAGAACGAGGCGCATACCTATGACGCAGGGGGCAAGATCGCCCCCCAAGAACGGCGTGCCGCGTCCCGGGCGCGCAAATCTCCACCGAAGGCGGCTGACGGCAACGGCGAAGTAGTCGGCAATACGGAAGTAGTCGCCACGCACGGCTACACCGCCGACGGCGCCACCCAGTGGAGGCTAGCGCCTCCGCCCCCCGCACCCGCGGCAACGCCTGTTCCGGGCGGCCTAATCGCATCCGCAGCGGCGCCAGCGGCCAGCGTCAACCGAAATTTTAAGAACGCTCCTCCCGCTAAAGCCAGCAACCAGCCAGCCGCGAGCGGCGGCGCAGGCATGCGGAAAGAGAGCGCGAAAACAGCAGACGAAACAGTTAACGTGACCGCCAGCGCCAGCACCGTAGAGGTGGAAGCGGACGCGGCGCAGGTCACGCCGCCGATGATCGTCCGCACCGCCAATCTCACGGTAACGACGAAGGACTTTGAAAAGGCCCGCCCGGCGGTGGAAGAAATCCTGAAACGCCATCGCGGCTACGTAGGCGAAATGAACGTGGACACGCCCACCGGCTCCGCCCGCTCGCTCACCGCAACGCTGCGCGTACCGGCGTCGCAACTCGATGCCACGCTGGCCGACCTGAAAAGCCTGGGTAGCGTGGAAAAAGAATCGCAAAACGGTGAAGAAGTCACCCAGCAGTATGTTGACCTGGAAGCGCGGCTCAAGAACTCGCGCAACACCGAGCAGCGCCTGGTCCAGTTGCAGCGCGAGCGCACCGGCAAACTCTCTGACGTGCTGTCAGTGGAAAACCAAATCAGCCGGGTGCGCGGCGAGATCGAGCAGATGGAAGCCCAGCGCAAGGAAATGCGCAACCAGGTGGACTACGCCACGCTCAACCTGACTGTCAGCGAAGACTACAAAGCCGAGCTGAAAGTGGTGCCCACGTCTACCGGAACGCTGATCCGCAACGCCGCCGTGGCCGGCTACCGTTCCATGGTGGACGGCCTGCTGGAACTGCTGCTGTGGCTGCTTTCTTCTCTGCCCAGCCTGCTGTTGTGGCTGGCGATTCTGTTCTTTCCCGCGCGCTTCACCTGGCGGCGGCTGCGGCACCGTTTCTTGCAGCGGGAGTTGGCCACTTAAAAGCGCTGGCCGCTTGAGTTGTTGTAAAGCAATCAGCCCCTGGACTCTTTCGCAAATACTTGCTTGCGTATCCCAGGGAGTTTCAGGGGCTGAATGCTGTTTTGCATCGGTTTACTCTCATGCGGGGCATCTCCCAAACGCTTTTCAGCCCCTGAAACTCATCAGAGCGTCAGGGGCTGAACGGGGAGGGCGTACTTCGTCGCGCGTTATCTCTTCTCGATAGGAACGTACCGGCTGGGATACTTTGGGCCCTGGTAATCGGCGCGGGGGCGAATCAGCCGGTTGTCGTTGAGCTGTTCGATCACGTGGGCGGTCCAGCCGCTGATGCGTGACACGGCAAACACCGGCGTGAACAGGTCCACATCCAGGCCCAGCGTGGTGTAGGTGGAAGCGGAGTAGAAGTCCACGTTGGCGTTGAGATGTTTTTCCGCCTTGATGTACTTCTCTATCTTCTCTGACATCTCTGACCACTTGGGGTTGGCCGATTTTCCCAGGTCATGCGACATCTGGCGAAGGTGCGTGGCCCGCGGATCTTCGGTGTGGTACACGCGATGGCCGAACCCGGAGATCTTCTTGTGGCTGGCCAGCATGTTCTTCACATAATCCACCGGGTCCTCGCCCTTCTTGTCAATTTCAAACAGCATGCGCATCACCGCTTCATTGGCGCCGCCGTGCAGCGGGCCTTTGAGCGCGCCGATGCCGCCGGTAATCGCCGAATGCATGTCCGCCAGCGTGGCGGCGATCACGCGCGCCGCGAAAGTGGAAGCGTTCAATTCATGGTCGGCGTGCAGGATCAGGGCAACGTCCAGCGCTTTCTCTGCCGTTGATGTAGGCTTTTCGCCGTTCAGCTGCAACAGGAAGTTGCCGGCATGGGAAAGAGACGGGTCGGCTGCGACCACATTCTTGCCTTTGCGGATGCGGTCGTAATTCGCCACCACCATGGCCAGCTGCGAGGTCAAACGGATGGCCTTGCGCACGTTGGCGTCATGGTCCATCAACTCGGCGTCTTTGTCATACATGGAAAGCGCGCTGACTGTGGTCCGCAGGACTTCCATGGGAATGGCTGACTTGGGGAAGCTGCGCATTAAATCAATGATGGCCGGGTCTAATTTTCGTTCAGCCGCCAGGCGCTGCTGCAGGTCGCTCAATTCGCTCCGCGTGGGCAATTTGCCGAACCACAGCAGATAGCAGACCTCTTCAAAGGTGGACTGCTCCGCCAGTTCGTGTATGTCAATGCCCCGGTAGGCGAGCACGCCCGCTTCGCCGTCAATGAAGCAAATGGAGGAGGTAGCCGCGACTACGCCTTCCAATCCCTTGGTTACTGTGCTGGTTGCCATGGTTTTCCTGCCGTTTTCCGTCTTTTCCAGTGTGGGAAGAACTTCAGCGTATGACATTTCTTTATACTCCAAATTCGCCAGACTTTCCAACCGGCGATGACGTTCGTAATCGCGCGTTTCAGCCCAGGGAAATTGGGCCATCCGGCTCCGAATTTCTCACTTCGCCCGAGATTAGCCCGGCGGGTCAAAAGGGTCTGTGACTACCGTCACTCCTATTTAGGATGAAGCAAGCTCTTACCGAGAGGACCGGCGCGCAGACCCACTACCAGTCGCCGCAGCAGGGCCGAAATAGCGGTAGTGGCCGGTGATCTTCCAGTCAAACAGCACATCTTCCATTTTGGGACCCTGGCCAATGTTGTGGACAATCATGTAACGGCCGCCAAGGAGCGTCTTGCGGTCCACCACGATGCCGACGTGGGTGAGGCCGTGGCCCAGGTCCCAGGTGACTACGTCGCCGGGTTGGTAGTCGGCGCCGCTGGCGGTGATCGGCAAGGCCTGGCCCTTTCTGCGGAAGAACACCATCAAATTGGGTACGCGACGATGGTCAATGTTCGAGTCCGGATGGTCCAGCCCCCATTTGGTCTTGCCGGGATAAGAGGAAAAGTTCGCTAGCATGTCCTCATGGACTTCTTTTTGCAGATCAATCCCCAGAGCGCGGTAGGAGCGGATGACCTCGTCCGTACACACGCCGGATTCCGGCGGGACGTCGCCCCCGGGATAGGTGATGGCCAGGTAACCGGGATCGTAGCGGACGGCATGTTGCGTGCGTTCGATAGCCGCGTCAGAAAGTTTGTGCAGGAATTCCCGTTGCGAAACCGCAGCGCGGGGCTGGGCTTGCGCCCCCGCGACCAGAGCGAGCATGGCCACCACGTTCAACCCCAAAGCCTTGAGCAGCCGCCGGACGTTGGAAAGGCGGCGATGGCGGCGTCCCGGCGCTGCTGGCGCCTGCGTCTGTTCAACCACACGAAGCGCGACGCTCAACTTCCTGCTGTCCGCAGTCTGGCGCAGCCAGCTTCGCGTGCTGCGGGCAATGGAGTCCGCGCAGCCTTCATTGCCGCTCTTCAACACCAGCTCAAACAGGTCGGCGACCACTTCAAAAGGAACATCGCGGGGAATCTCCGCAAACAGGCGGTTGGCAAGATCATGCTCGCCGTATTCGGACAGCAGTTGCTGCACCAGCACGGGTGCTTCGCGGAAGCGGCCGTCGCGTTCCGTACAGATGGCGGCAATCACTTGAGCCAATACAGGATGCATCACAACACGCTTTCTGATCTAAAGCTTACTCGCCTCAGAAGGTCCCGTGGGAATTACTTGTGCCAGATCTGCAACAATCCTATGATGACAAACGGCAGCATTACGGCCAGCACCCACAGCTTGGCTGTGCCGCGGATCTTCTCTTCTTTTTCCCAGCGAAAGAGTTTGGTCCCCACGGTCAGCCCAACCGCCAGGGTGACCAGCAGCGCTCCGGCCGCTTCCCACAACTCCCTGGAGGCCAGCCAGCTAAACCCCGCGCCTTTGAGCATGATGTCCTGCATTCCCTGGACCAGGTACTTGGCGGGGATAAACTTGGAAATCACGCTGAAAACCGGGCCGCGAATGGGAAATGTGGCGCCGCTCAGGAACAGCATGGGGAAATAGAGCAACTGGACCAGGATTGTCCCTTCCTGCATGGTATTGGCGACGGACGCGACCACCAAGCCAATGGAACGGAAGGTAATCAGGCCCAGGGAGATAAAGCCTACCAGAGATGCCACGTGTTGCGGCCACGGCATCTTGTACCAGTAATGAGAGAACGTGAGCAGCACCAGCACGTACGGCAGAAAGATCATCCATCCGGTCACCATGGACGCCACCAGCAACGGCGTGGGCGAAATCGGCGTGACCTTGTAGCGGCGCAGGATGTTCAATTCCCTCTCCTGCAACGCGCGTATTCCGGCGCCGAACAACCCGTTGCCCAGGATGCCCAGAGTCACTGACATGGTGACCACGGTCGTCGCAGCTTTCAAATTGCCCTTGGCTTCCATGAAGGTGCCGATGGTGAAAAAGAAAATCAGCGGGAACAGGTAGTTGAAGAAAATCACCGCGCGCAGGCGCAGGGCCAGCTTCAGGTCAATCTTGATAAGGGCGAGATACGGTTTCATGGGTCAGTACTGTCCTCGTCTGCAAGGTACACAAAACTCTAACGTCGTCATCCCGATGGCCGTCAGCGAGCGCGCGCTTTCATCAGCGCGCGAGCAGGCCAGAGGGACCTTGTGCTTTTCTTATTCTCACGAAGATGGTTTCCCGTAGCACAAGGTCCCTCGCCCCGATTCGGACGCTGAAGAAAGCGCGTCCTCATCAGCGGTGCTCGGGATGACGCAACTGGGAGACGCGCACTCCGAAGAATGGTCCCTTCAGTCCCGCAGTTTCTTTCCCGTCAGCTCCACGAACACGTCTTCCAGCGTCGGACGCTTCAGGTGCACGTCTTCCAGCGTGATGCTCTGCTGGTCCAGCCATTTCATGATCTCAAACAGCGTACGCGCCGGACGGCTGGAGTACACGTTGAGCGTGCGTTTGTCGTCTTCCTGGTCCATCTCCACCACGTCTGGCCATGCGGGCAGCGCGGCCAGGTCCAGCGGTTGCGCGGTGATGATCTGTATGCGCGACTGCGACCGGCTTTTCTGTTGCAGTTCGCGCGGCGTACCCATGGCCACGATCTTGCCTTCGTCCATGATGGCCACGCGGTCGCACAGCCTCTCAGCTTCTTCAATATAGTGCGTGGTCAGCACCACGGTGCGATGCTCAGCCTTCATCTCTTCAATGAGCCCGTGGATTTCCAGGCGAATCTGCGGATCAAGCCCGGTGGTGGGTTCGTCCAGGAAGAGCACCTGGGGATCGTTGACCAAGGCCAGCGCCAGGGCCAGCCGCTGCTTCTGTCCTCCGGAAAGCGTTTCGTAATACGCTGCGCGCTTCTCCCACAGTTGCAGGCGCTTGAGCAGTTGCTCTGAGCTGACACTGCGCGTGTAGAACGATGCAAACAGGTCAAGGGCTTCCTGTGTGCGGATCTTGGCGGGAAGATTGGTGGCCTGCAGGCACACGCCGATGCGGTCTTTGAGCTGCTGCTTCTGCCGCTCCGGATCAAACCCTAAGACCGTGGCATCGCCGCCGGTGCGCGGACGCAGCCCTTCCAGGATCTCCACCGTGCTGGTCTTGCCGGCGCCGTTGGGCCCCAGGATGCCAAAGACCTCGCCCGCCGCAACCTGAAAATCAATGCCTTTCACGGCTTCCAGCTTGGCGTAATTCTTGGTCAATGAATGAACAGCTATGACGGGCTGTGTGCTCATATTGGTTTCTGATCGCGTATACGCCGCAGCCTCTCCGTTAGTTACCCAGGCTCTATTGCAAGCCAAAGAACTCACCGTGGGCTTGGCGGCGGCTGGCCCGCAGGCAAATCTGATTCTTTCATTCCCTGACCCTTCTCGTCGAATGCGAATTCTCGCGTCCGCGCGAATCCCCAGAGTTTCTTATGAGAAGCCGTTCTAGCGCGGTGACTCCTTTGCACGAATGGCGGCGTCAATTTACCCTTCTTCGCGATAAGATATGCTCTTTTCGCAAAAAGTCTGAGGCAAGACTTAGGGGTGGTCCGGATGCTGAAGCATTTCCTCCTCGCACTCTTTCCCGCGCTGGCCCTGCAGGTGGCTGCCGCCCAGGCGCCCGATCCGCAGTTGCTGGCGGAGATCCAGAAGATCAAAGCCATTGACAACCATTCCCATCCGCCGAAAGTGGTGGCTGCGGGAGAGAAAGACGACGAGTTTGACGCCCTGCCCTGCGATCCCCTGGAACCCAGCGCGCCTACCACCGTATCGCGCCCGGAGAACCCCCAGTATCTTGCCGCCTGGAAGGCGCTCTACGGCTATCCCTACAATGATGCGGCCCCGGAGCACGTGAAGGAACTGCTGGAAGCGCGCAAGAAGATCATGCAGGAACAAGGGGACAACTTCCCCATCTGGGTGCTGGACCAACTGGGCATTGAAATCGAGCTTGCCAATCGAGTTGCCATGGGCCGCGGGTTGCAGCAGCCTCGTTTCCGCTGGGTGCCCTTTGACGACGCGCTGATGCTGCCGTTGAAGAACTCGGATCTCGGAAACGAAACTCCCGACCGCAAGTTCTTTTACTCGCAGGAAACCAGGCTCTTGCGACGGTATCTGGAAGAGCTGGGTGTCGAAAAATTGCCCGCCACCTTGCAGGACTACACCGCCAAAGTGATCACGCCCATGCTGGAGAAGCAGAAGCGCGAAGGCGCCGTGGCCATCAAGTTTGAAGCTGCCTATCTGCGGTCGCTCGACTTTGGCCGCCGTGAGCCGGCCGAACTGGTGCAAAGAATCTATGTCCACTTCATCAAGGAAGGCGTGCCGCCGTCTCCAGACTACGTTCGCCTGCAGAACTATCTTTTCCGCTATATCGCGCGCGAAGCCGGACGGCTGGGCCTGCCCGTCCATCTACACACCGGCGGCGGATGCGGCAGCTATTTCATGCTTTCCGGCTCCAACCCCGCGCTGCTGGAGTCGGTGCTCAGCGACCCAGCGCTGCGCAAGACCAGCTTTGTGCTGGTCCACGGCGGCGCCGGGGCTTTCACCAAGTACACGTCCTACCTGCTGATGAAGCCAAACGTGTACGCCGATTTCTCCGAGCAAACCTGGCTGATTTCCACGCGCGCTTTGAGCCAGGTGGTCCGCGAGTGGCTGGAGTGGTATCCGGAGAAGGTCATGTTCGGTACAGACCTCTATCCCAACACGCCGGAAATTGATTGGGAAGTGATCGGCTGGCAGACCACGCAGTCAGGACGCGAGGCCCTGGCCATGGCGCTGACCGGCATGATGCAGGATGGCGAAATCACCCGCGAGCGGGCGCTGGAAATCGCGCACATGGTGCTGCATGACAACGCCGCCAAACTGTATGGATGGCAGCCGAAGATCTAAGGGGAAAGTCTTAACTGGCAAAGACTTAGAGACCCCAGAAGCTCCGCAACCGAAAACACACGTCTTGTTGTCTCCAGCATGCCTGGGAGCCCACGATCTTGCCCATCGTCTCAATTTAAGACGCATCTTATGCGGGTTTTATGCAATTTTGCTCACTTCTTCCTTGACTTGATTAGAAGAGGCTGCAAAACTCACACTTGTCAACTTGGTATGTTCGGGGGTTGTCATCATTGCAAAAGTTAGGGTGCTCTAGGGTGAACCTCTGTTAATAGAGATAGATTAAGAGACCAAGATTTCGAAACGGTCGCCCCTCGGCGACCTGGATTGCAGTCTGACGGGAATTCCGGGATTCATAAGAGCTGTACCGCAGTTTTAAGAAAGAGCGCGGTCCACTGAACCGCGCCGGGGCCGAACCCGTGGTAGGTATCGCCCTGAAGGTTCCCAACGGATGAGGTATGCCCCTCTGGCCGGACCCTTTAGGGTGGTTAGGAAAGGGGGCATGTCTCGATGGAGTTCCAGGATAAGGTTCTCAAGTGTGTGGACTGCGGCGCTGACTTCATTTTCACATCCGGTGAGCAGCTTTTCTTCCACGATAAACAATTCAAGAACGAACCCAAACGCTGCAAAAACTGCAAGGGCAAACGCGCCCAGGCGTTAGGTTTACCGCAAACCGGGCCCACTTTCCAGAGAGTGGAAACCAAGGCCGTGTGCTCCGGTTGCCAGCGTGAAACCACGGTTCCATTCAAACCCACGCAGGGCCGCCCAGTGTTCTGCCGGGAATGCTTCCAGCAGAGACGGACGAGCGCGGCATCGGCCTAGGAAGTTCATTCCTGTCGCTTGTGCGACAAACCGCCCCTGTACTTGGCACTCACGTCGAGTAGTCTGCCCGACCGCGGCGAAAGTCCGCCCATCGCCGGCATGTCGCCTTGTCGCATGAGTATCTTCTGAGTGTCTTGGGCGCGCGGGCCTCTATAATATTTCGGTGCCTGCATACTTCCTGGAAAACTTTGGATGCCGCGCCACACAAGCCGACGGCGCCGCCTTGGAACGGCAACTTGCCGGCCATGGACTGGTCCGCGCCGGCGAGCCTGCTGCCGCCGACGTTGTGGTGCTGAACACCTGCACCGTGACCGCCGCCGCCGACCAGGACGCTCGCGCGGCCATCCGCCGGGCACATCGCGCCAATCCCGCCGCAAAAATTCTGGTGACCGGATGCTATGCCCAGCGAGCGCCGCAGGAGATCGCGGCCCTGCCGGGAGTCACATGGGTGGTGGGCAATTCGCACAAGCACCTTGCGGCGGAGATTGCGGCTGGAGCGTTTTCCTCGGCAACCTTCAGCGAGGCTGATCTAACTTCCGCGTCGTCGTCAGTCTCTGCCGGATCAGTTCCCGACTCGCGCTCTCACAACTTTGTCTCGCTCGAGCAGGTTTCTCTCTCCGCTCCGGCGTTTACCTTGATTGGCGACATCTTTGCTCATACAGAGCTGGCTCATACAGAGCTAGCCCACACTGAACTCATCGCCGCGCCGGCCTTTGCCCATTCTGACGACGACATTGGCGCCAGGACGCGGCCAAACCTGAAAGTCCAGGACGGGTGTGATAATCGCTGTTCGTTTTGCATTATCCCCAGCGTGCGCGGGCCAAGCCGTTCGATGAAGCTGGAGCGGGTGATCGCCGAAGCCAGCGCGCTCGTCGTCGCGGGCTATCGCGAGATCGTACTCAGCGGCATCAATCTAGGGCGATGGGGCCGCGACTTCTCGCCGCAACTGCGGTTCGAGCAACTCTTGCGCGCGCTGCTGGAACATACCGAGATCGCCAAGATTCGCATCAGCTCGGTCGAGCCCATGGACTGGAGCGACGAGTTGATTGCCTTGGTCGCCAGGTCGCCGCGCATCGCCAAGCACGCGCATGTGCCGCTGCAGTCGGGCAGTGACGCAATCCTGCGGCGCATGCATCGCAAGTACCGCCCCTGGCACTACGCGGAAAAGATCCGCAAGATCCGCGAAGCCATGCCCGATGCGGCCATCGGCGCCGACGTAATGACCGGCTTCCCCGGCGAAACTGATGAGCTGTTCGAGGAAAACCGCAGCTTCATCGAGCGTCTGCCGTTTACGTACCTGCACGTGTTCACATACTCGTCGCGTCCGGGGACGCCGTCCGCGACCATGCCGGACCAGGTGCCGGTGCACATCGCGCGCGAGCGCAATCGCGTGCTGCGCGAACTGGCCGCGTCCAAGAACCGCGAGTTCCGCGAGAGCTTTGTAGGCCGGACGCTGGAAGTGATCACTTTGCAGGCGGGCGGCGACGGCTGGACCGAAGCTCTGAGCGATAACTACCTGAAGGTGCGTGTCGCAGGACGGCGTGGGGCGAATCAATTGTTGCAGGTTCAAGTGACGGAGACAGGCAATGAAGATCTGGTGGCCGTGGCGCAAAACGAAGCAACTGCAATCACTGTTTGAAGGCCGCATTCCGTCGACGGGAGAAAGTCCAACGGATGGTACTCCAACACTTGTGGCCTATCCGCGAGGATTTGACGAAGCCCATCCAAAGAATGCACCTGGGCCGTTTTATGTTGGTAATTCGGAATGCATGGCATGTGGATACCCGCACGTTTTAGCCCCTGATCTGATGGCATGGGAAACAGACTCTGAGGGCCGACCTTCGCACTGTTATTTCAAGAAGCAACCGGAAACACCTGAAGAATTGGAGCAGGCTATCAAAGCGATTGATGGATGCTGCTGCGGCGCGCTTCGCTACAGCGGCTCCGATCCGGAGATTATCAAGCGTGTTCGTTAAGCGGTTCGCCTCAATGTCATAACAAAGCCACGAGCGTGGCAGTGCCACGTCTCAAAGGTGGTCGCCGCCAAAACACGCAGGCTATCGACCACGCGTCAAGATGTCCGGATTAAACCCATGCTATACTTTTCAATGTCTTGGCCGCGTGCCGGCTCTGTGGCATTCCTCCACAGAGTAGCGCGGTCAGAGACACGGATTTAGCCCCCAATCGTTGCCATGGGGCCCGGGAGGATGGAATCGATAAAAAGTTTATTCGCATGAATGAGCGCATCCGCGCGCGGGAAATCCGCGTGATCGGCGCGGAAGGCGACCAGCTGGGCATCATGACCCCGTTTGATGCGATCAAGAAAGCCCGCGAACTCAACCTTGACCTGGTGGAGATTTCGCCCAACGCGGTTCCTCCCGTTTGCCGCATCATGGACTACGGCAAGTTCCTTTACGAGCAGGAAAAAAAGGAACGCGCGGCCAAGAAGAACCAGAAACAGATCGTCCTGAAAGAAGTAAAGTTCAGCGTGAACGTGGACGAGCATGATTACGTCACCAAACGCAATCACGTGCTGCGCTTTCTGGACGACGGCGACAAGGTCAAAGCCAGCCTGCGTTTTCGCGGGCGTGAAATGGCCCACCAGAACCTTGGCCGCAATGTGCTGGAGCGGCTGATCAAGGAAGTGGGCGAAAAAGGAATTGT
>JBGPLR010000023.1:0-14929 GCA_041486545.1 Terriglobia bacterium | reverse complement strand
CCGACAGCACCGCGGCCAGCAGCAGAATGATGACCAGGGGATTGAGAAACAGCAGCAGTAACGCCGCCAAGGGAGACCGGCGCAGTTGTGGCTTGGG
Organism: Terriglobia bacterium; assembly: GCA_041486545.1. Taxonomy (GTDB): domain Bacteria; phylum Acidobacteriota; class Terriglobia; order Terriglobales; family Acidobacteriaceae; genus Angelobacter. Next base: position 14,832 of record JBGPLR010000023.1, on the reverse strand, counting down.
GTCGTTCGGCCCAAATTGCTTGAGCCGTTCCGCCGCTTGTTGCGATGTCAAACCCGGGTTGGGTTGCCCGGACGCCCGGGCCGGCATCGGCATTTCAGAAACTTCCGCCATCGGCTCCGCTCAGGAGAGCGCCGCCAGCGGCGAACTCTCACCGGCAGGTTAGCACAGGACAATGCGCCGCCGATATCACGCGATACGCCACGCTGGACCGCAGCTGGAACCCCGGCAAGAACGCGCTCCTGATCCCCAGGGCGATCAGGTCCGTGTTGTGCTTGCGCGCATGCGTCAGGATGGTCGCCACGGTGTCACCAAACTCGATCGCAAAATCCGGTTTGACGTCGCCGAAGAGGGGCTGGTACATGTGCATCATGCTTCTGCGCACCGGCTCGGAGAGCATCTTAGCGTCAGGGTTGGTGGCGGCATCTTCCGGCATCACATGCAGCACGGTAACCGTGGCGCCGTAAGTTTTGGCGAGCTCCACCACGTAAGGCAACGAACGTGTGCTCTCTTCGGACAGATCCGTAGGAACCAAAATGCGCTTGAATCCCAGGTCCGCATGGACCGCCACATCAGGCCCCACCGTCAATACCGGGCAAGTGGCGATGCGGCAGATCTCTTCCACGGCGGAGCCCAGCAACAGGCGGCGGACCCCGGTGCGGCCATGCGTCCCGGCCACCACCAGGTTGATCTTGTTGTCGGCAATCTCTTTGCTGAGTTCGTCAGACAACAGTCCTGAAGGCATGAGCGACTTGGTGGCAATGCCGCCGAGCGTGGGCGAGCCGAGCAGGTTCTTGAGTTCTCGCGCGGAGCTTTCATTTTCCGACTGGTAGAGATAAGGCGCGGCTTCCGGCGCGCCGATGGCCAGCGACGAAGGCGTGATGATGTGACACAGGAACACGCGGGATCCGAATTTGCGGGCCAGGCCGGCGGCCCACGGCAGCGCTTTCATGGAAAAGGCTGAGAAATCCGTGGCCAGCAGAATATTTTCGAATGGCGTGGACGCCTGGGTGGTTCCAGCCGCTTGAGCGGGACTGGGGGCAGTGACGATGGGAGTGGACATGTTCCCTCCTCTCCTATTCAACTTTCAACTGTATCCCCGCCGGTGGCCCATTCGATGTGACTCTAGTCACATCATGCGCGGGCGTCTAAAAGTAACGCCGCCCGCAGATTTATGAAGTCAACCAAGACGAAACCAGCATCTTAACCAATGAGAACCGCTGACTTGAAACGCATCGCGCTCATCGTCGCCGGCTGGGGGTTCCTGCTGCTGGGAATCGCAGGCCTGTTTCTCCCAATTCTGCAGGGGATTCTGTTCATTCTGATCGGCCTGACCATCCTGGCGACCGAGTATCATTGGGCCCGCCGTTGGATTGTCAAATTGCGGCAGCGCTTCCCGGCGATGGACGGCAAACTCCGCAAGTTCCTAGGCAAGAAAGCCAAATACATCCCCGGCTATGAACCGGCGGCGGACGACTAGTACAGGCGGTGACTCTTTACCCCGCCAGCGCCGGCTCCAACGTTATCACTTCTTCAGAGAACGGATTTTGCAGGTCGCGAATGCTATACGTGGTCCGAATCTCAGCGCCGCTTTTCCGGACCATGGCTCCCACCGAACAGTACTTGCTCTCCGACAGGTGGATCGCGTCCTCTACGGCACGGGCATCAATGTTGCGCCCGGTGACGGTGTGATGAATGTGCACGGTCGTAAACACCTGCGGCGGCGCCTGCCGTTGTTCGGCGTCCACGGAGACCTCGTAGGCCGATACATCCTGGTGTTTTTTGTTGCTCAGCACGGTGATGACATCAAACGCGGTGCACCCCGCCAGGGCGCCGGCAAGCAATTCAATCGGCTTGGGGCCGGTGTGTCCAATGGCATCGTCAATGATCAAATGATGCCCCGAACCAGTTTCCATGGTGAATTGGCGTGTTGCTGGGAAATTGAGCCGTACTTTGGCTTGGACCATTGGACTCCTCCATAAACTATCTCTAAGGATCGCTCACATCTTCCACGAACACAGTGATTTGCATCACTCACGTCCAAGCTTGCAGCTACCTTTTAGTTCCTGGTCCCAGCCACCTTGTGACAGGCATCACGGACGCAGGGCCGCCAGCGGGCGAATAATCGCATCTGTTGAATGTGGCGGCAGGAGAACGTGATGCCAAAATGCTTGTCGAACCAGAACGAACGGCAGAAAGAACTACGGGCCATTGTGAGCGCGCAGCACGCTGAGCCGGGCGGCTTCCAGTATCTTTACGAAAAGTACAGAACCTACGTTTACAGCCTTTGTCTGCGGATGACGCACGATCCCGCCCTGGCGGAAGATCTCACCCAAGACATCTTTCTCCACGTGTGGCGCAAAATCTCATCGTTCAAAGGGACCGCCCTGTTCCGGACCTGGCTGTATCGCGTTGCGGCGAACATGGTGCTGCTCTACTTCCGCCGGCACAAGATGAATACTTTTTCGCTGGACAATGAAACCCTGGCATTCACTGAAATCCACATGGCGGAAAGCACTCCTCAGCCGGACATGGAAGAAAACATTTCTCTCCGGCGCACGCTGGGCGAACTGGCGCCGCGTTACCGCCGCGTCCTGATGCTGCATGACGTGCACGGATACAGGCATGAGGACATCTCCAACCTTCTGGGCATCACTTCCGGGGCCAGCCGTTCTCAGCTGCACAAAGCACGGGTGAAGCTGCGCGTCGCCTTGGGTCCGCGCACCAAGCTCAAAACGGGGAAACTCCATTCCATGGAGCCGGAGATCGGCGCTGTGGCCGCCTGAATCTGGGACCGGCGCACGCGGGCGTTCGCTTCCCTTCGACTGAACATGATTTGAAAATGCAGCGAAGCAGTTCGCACCGGCGCCCGGTGCTTATTCACCACAGCCTATTTGCCCAGCTTATTCTCCCCAGCTGCTTCCGCTATAAATGGGGGCGGTTGCAGCCACGCCGCTGCAATGCAAGACCATCTTGCCTTCTTCGTAACCGATCTCCAGCGCGAGGGGCCAGCCGGCGGCGTTGCAATGGAGACGCAGAGAGTTCGGGCCGGCAATTTCAAACACGCGCCGCTTTCCACCTATGTCCACGGCAACGTCAATGGCCGTGACTCCGTTCTTGAGTTCGCGCGCGGCAATTTGTTCTAACGGGCGTTGCCAGCATTCCACCACGCGCAGGCCTTTGCCGGTGTCACGTTCGATATCCACCACCATGCCACGCAACATATCCGTGCACCAATGGCAGAATTCCTGCCATCGCGCCGCGGCAATCTCGTGGGCGACAATAGGCTCCGGACGAGAATCGGGCGTATAAGGGCTTGCCGGGCGGCGTGAAGCTGGAATAAAAACGTCCATTGGCCGTTCATCCGTGCGCTTGGCTGACTTCATAACATTCACCCTTTCAATTTTCTAGGCCGTGCGCTGGGTCAGAACCGGGCACTCGGCTTCCTGTACCACTTTGTACGCCACGGTATTGCGGAAATGAGTGCTGGCTTCGCCCGCGTGACGGACCCCCAGCGCCAGCACGTCCGCCTGATGTTCGCGTGCGGCATGCAGAATTCTTTCCGCCGGATCGCCAAAGTCCACCACCAGCTCAAAGCTGCATCGCGGGTCGATTTCACGGCAGAACAGCCGTTCCATCTGGCGCCGCGCGCGCGCCGCCAGCGCAAGCGCCTTGGAACTGAGTGCGCTGCTGGAGGAAATCACGTGCAGCACGACAATCCTGGATTGGTACTCCGCAGCCAATGAAGCCACCAGAGGAAACGCCGCGCGCGATGCCACGGAAAGGTCGGTGGGATAGACAATCGTCTTGATTGCTTCCAGGGCGGCAAAGCGCTGGGAAAGCCGAGGCCCTACCGTCAGCACCGGGATGGCGAGGCTGCGGAACAACTCCTCGGCAAGCGAACCCATCAGCAGCCGCATCAAGCCGGAATGGCCATGCGTGCCCACCACGAGCAGGTCAATATCGTGTTCGTTGACCATGCGCCGCAGTTCTTCCGCGGGGTCCCCGGTTTCCACGATCACGGAAGCGGCCACACCGGCCATCGCTTCGGCGTGGAGAAGTTTGTCCATTGCCTCGCGTGAATCGCGCTCATGCTTGTTGTCCATCACAACAACCGCGTCCGGGGAATACATGGTGTAAGGCAGCGGCGGCCGGATGTGTGCTGCGAACACCTGGGAGTGATAACGGCGGGCGATGGCGGCCACAACCGGCAACGCCGCACGAGAAATTTCAGAGAAATCAATCGCGTAAAGGACCCGCTTGATTTGGATGGCAGGGACGATGGGAATCACGGCAGAATGCATGGCATCCTCCAGCAACTCTTCATGTTCCCGCAAAAGACGAGCGCCCGGCAGTGACCAGGCTCACACGTCAAATCGGCGGGCGCGCGGTCGTCAGAACGTTTCCAGGAACTGCTGCGGGGAATGCTTGGAGACCAGGGCAGGCAGGTGATCGTCCAGGCTGAAATGCAGGTCCATTTCAAGGGCACAACTCCCGCAAAGCCAGAAATACTCAATGGACGTGCGCGCGTTACGCCGCGGTACCGCGAAGAGCTTGCCGTCCCTCATATAAAGGAAGGGCGCACGACAGCCGGGATTGGCGCACTGTGAAACCACGTTCACCTCTTGTCCGTATACCTTAGCCTCCACCAGCAGTTTATGATGTGATCGTAGTCACACAAGTTATGATCTTTAGACTTGAGGCCTTTATAGGCCCTGGTTATGAAAGCTCTTATTTTGAACAGTCCGGCGCCGGTGGAGACCAATCCGCTGGTCCTGCGTGATGTGGCTGTGCCCGTTCCCGGTGAAGGGCAGGTCCTGGTTCGGGTAACCGCTTGCGGTATCTGCCGCACGGACCTGCACGTGGTGGAAGGCGAACTGGCGCCCCGCAAGACTCCCGTCATCCCCGGGCACCAGATTGTGGGAGTCATCGAACGGTCAGGTAGCGCAGCAGGAAAGTTTCCTCCAGGCACACGCGTGGGAATTCCCTGGCTGCACAAAACCTGCGGGACCTGCTTCTACTGCCGCGCTGGCCGCGAGAATCTCTGCGACGCCCCGCAGTTCACCGGCTACTCCGTGGATGGCGGTTTCGCCGAATACACACTGGCCCATGAGGACTTTGTTTACCCGCTGCCCCAGGGCTTTGGCGATCTGCAGGCAGCTCCGCTTCTGTGCGCGGGAATCATCGGCTTCCGCTGCCTGCGCGTCTCCGGCCTGCCCGCGCGCGGAAACCTGGGCATTTACGGATTCGGGGCCGCCGGCCATGTCTGCATACAGGTGGCCCGCCATTGGGGCGCGCAGGTTTTTGTTTGCACCCGCGGGGAAAAACATCGCCGGCTGGCGTTGGAATTGGGCGCGGCGTGGGCCGGGGAGGCTGTGGAAGAACCGCCGGAAAAGCTCGATGCCTCCATTATTTTTGCGCCCGCTGGTGAACTGGTGCCTCCCGCGTTGCAAGCCTTGCGCAAAGGCGGCACGCTGGTTCTGGGTGGAATCCACATGAGCGCGCTGCCGGGGTTCCCGTACCAGCTCATCTATCAGGAGAGGTCCATCCGCAGCGTGGCCAACAATACACGCAACGACGGCCACGACTTCCTGCGCCTGGCTGCGGAGATTCCCGTTCGCACTGCGACCCAGGTCTTCCCGCTGGAAGCAGCCAACCAGGCGCTGAACGCACTCAAGCACGATGGCATTCGCGGCGCTGCGGTATTGCAAATTTAGTTTTGCCGCAGTTCCGTTCTTCAAAGCCTTCTCCCAAGCCGGCCGCGAGGCGGCGCGATCTCCTGCGCGCTAGGCAAGATTATCTGCGTGATCTTGCCCCGGCACTCCGCAAAGAATTGGAGCTGTTGGCTTCTCTGGTGACGCGCGTCACAGCGCTTTCAGGCAATTCAAGAGGACGATGCAACTGGGGTGTCAGGAGTCAACCCATGAAGCCACTTAAGCCCAACGGTTATGTGCTGATATTGTTCGCTGCCATGGCAACAGTCATTTTCCTGCTTGGCGCCGCTCGCCCAAATCTTGACGACCCCGTCAAATCGGCGGCCGACAAGAAGATAGAAAAATTGATCCCCTCGCTCAGCGGCGCGGATTTATACCGTTACCATTGCGCCACTTGCCACGGCGTGGACGGCAAGGGCCACGGCCCGGTGGTTCCGGCCCTGAGCGTAAAAGTTCCTGATCTCACCACCATCGCGAAACGCAACCACGGCGTGTTTCCTGCCGAGCGAATCCGCAACATCATTTCCGGCGATGAGGTTTTCTTTGCGCATGGCTCTCGCGACATGCCCATCTGGGGCCCAATTTTCCACCAGATTGAAAATGACCGCGACTACGGCAATATCAGGTTAAAGAACGTGACCGAACATTTGCGCTCCATCCAGCAAAAGTAGGGCCGCTGCGTGGCACAATAAGGATGTGAATCCCCCAAGAGACCGGCGAGATGCCACGCCATTCGCTTCCTCCTCGGCGCCGGACGAGTTGAGCGCGATGGTCACGGCCGCGCATAAGCGGATTCGCTCTTCTGTCCTGGAGACGCCTGTGGAATTGGTCTCCGGGCTGTTTCCCGGAACGCCAGCCCGTGTTTATTTCAAGCGCGAAGATCTGCAGAACACCGGCTCGTTCAAACTTCGCGGCGCTACCAATAAAATCCTTTCGCTCACTGCTGAGCAGTCTGCGCGTGGCGTGATTGCTGCTTCCAACGGCAACCATGGACTGGGCGTGGCCGCAGCCGCCCGGAGCGCAGGCGTCGCCGCGGAAGTCTATGTTTCATCGCACGTCTCGCCGGCCAAGGCCCAGCGCATTGAACAGTTCGGGGCGCGCATCCACCGCGCGGGATCGAATCCGCTCGACGCAGAACTCGCCGCCCGCGCGGCAGCGGAGCAATCCGGACAAGTTTTCATCTCGCCTTATAACGACCTGGAGGTGATGGCCGGCCAGGGCACGATCGCCGTGGAACTGCTGCGCCAGGTCCCGGACATGGACGCAATCTTTGTCGCTGTGGGCGGAGGCGGATTGATTGGCGGCATCGGCGCTTATTTGAAGTCTGCATCGCCACAAACCGAAATCGTGGGCTGCTGGCCGCAGAATTCACCCGTGCTCTACGAATCCATCAAGGCCGGCCGCATCCTCGATGTCCCGGAGGACTACACGCTGTCTGAGAGTACGGCGGGAGGGCTAGAGCCGGGTTCGATCACGCTTGATGTCTGCAGCAACGTGATTGACTGCTCTGTGCTGGTTTCCGAAGAAGAAATTCTTTCAGCCATTCGCCGGGTGCGTGATGCTCAAGGCTGGATCATGGAAGGCGCCGCGGCCGTAGCCGTAGCTGCCTTTGAGAAAGAAGCCGGCCGCTACACCGGCAAGACCGTAGTTGTGGTGATATGCGGCGGCAACGTCTCGCCTGAAGTAGCCAGGAAAATCGGATAGCGCCGCTTCCTTATGGCTTCCCTTCCGGTTCTGGTACGTGAACATTCGCGGCGACCGGCGGCGCAGCTTCTTCCAGAGCTTCCACGCGATATCCGGCTGCGGATATCCGGCTTAGAAGGGTGCTGATCTCGCTCTGCAGGGCGGTCAGCGGCTTGGGGTCCGGCAGTTGCCGGGCGGACAGATCGAGAAGCGTGCGCAATGACATCCACCACAGCAGCCGCTCGAAATGTTCCTTCACCAGATACGCCGAGCCTTCGAACTGATGCACGCCCATGGCCCAGGCAACGTCGGGATCACGGACCCATTTCCACGCCGCCGTAGTGTCCGCAGCATGGGCAAACGAAGCGCGCAGCCGGGCTGCAGCCCGCCAATGCGAGTCGCCTTCCATGCCGCACGCGGCAAAGGCTTCCGCCAAGGGCTGACGCAGGCGCATGGCGTCGAAGAGTTGCGTCGCGGCAGCTTCAGGCGCAGACGCATCCCGCAGAGATCCCATCGCTTCCACCGCGCACCAGGCCAGCACGGAAGCCCACACCGCCGGCGAAGGCTTGGTCACGGGAAGCACGGCGACGGATTCCGCGGGCCAAGGACTGGCAGCCTTAGAGCACAGCGCCGGCAATTTCTGCGCCGCCCGGATTCTTGCGGCCAGCAATTCCTGCGCAGCGTTGGCATCCGGACGCCATCCCGGCGGCGCATGGATTCCCGCAGCCGCGCCGGCGCCACCGGCAACATAGTTTTGCACTTCCGACAACACGACGGCCATTCGTTCGCGAACCACCGCCAACATTTGTTCTTGCGACGCGCCATCAGAAGCTTTTTCCAACGCCAGTTGCGGCGCGACTCCAGAAGTTGTTTTTACCGTATCTGCAGACTTCGCCAACAATTCCAAGACGTCCGAATCCAGCAGCGCCCGCAAGGCAAGATGCACAGGTTGGAGTTGAAGGCTCCGCAAAGCATCTTCCAGGCTGGCCACGCCCTGGCCTGCAAGTGCGTCACAGAGCCGGCCCCAAGGATGCGCGCTGTCTTCGCGCAGATCGCGCCAATCCAGAAAAACGTGGCACTGATAAGCGTGCAGCTCCAGGTTCAGCCCGCGCCCCGCCAAGTCGCGTGCGCGATAGAGAAACTCCAGGCCGCTCAGAGCATCGCGGCACGCAGCGAACATCGCGCGGTCGTCGGATAAACCAAACGACGCGCCCAGCGTCTTCTGTTTCAGCGGCTTGCTCCCATCCGCCTGCTTCTCCGCGTACGGGCAAGAGATGCGAACCCATCCGCGCGCGCTGGAATAACGATTGTTGAACACCACCAGGGCGCGCTCGTCGCCCTCGCCGTTCGCATGAAAACGGTTGGTGTAAGCGAACACGTCTTCATTCACCGTGCCCTGGTCGGTGAAGAAATCGTAGAGCAGGAAATTTTCCACTTCGGCAAATTGAAAGCGCCGCCGCAACAGCGGCGAGATTTCACGCTCATGGCGCGCCACCAGCCAGGAGTCAGGCGCTTCGTCGTGGTAGGCGCGCCGATACTCCATCCCGTAGCGCTCGGTATAGCCTTCAATTTGCCCATGACCAAACATGGGCAGGCCGGGCAGGGTGGCCATGAGCGTGCACACGCCGAAATACTTGTCGCCCTTGCCGAACTGGTCCACCGCGGTGCGCTCGTCCGGATTGTTCATGAAGTTGACGTAGCGCTTGAGGACGTCAGGATCAAAGCTCAGCGTGTTCTTGATGACGGTGCGATAATTGGCGTTCTCTTCGTCGCGCATCATGTTCATGAACGCGCTGTTGTAAACGCGATGCATGCCCAGCGTCCGGACGAAATAGCCTTCCATCAGCCAGAAGGCCTCCGCCAGCAGCAGCGTGCTGGGGGCTTCCGCGGCCACGCGGTCCACCACCTCACGCCAGAACTCCAGCGGCATGGCGGCATCAAACTGCGCTTTGGTCAGCCCGTGTTCCGCGCGCGAGGGGATGGCGCCGCCGCTGCCGGGCTCGGGAAACCATAAGCGCTGGTAGTGGCGTTTGGCCAGCGTCATCGCAGCGTCAAAGCGGATGATGGGAAACTTGCGCGCCACGTGCAAAATGGTCTGGACCACCGCTTCACGGACTTCAGCTTTCAGATAATTCAACTGCGCGGTGTCATTCCAGGGATAGCTGGTGCCGTCATTGCCGTGGTAAATGTAGCGTGTGTCGCCGGTCGCGCGGTCCACGCGGCGAAAGACCACGGCGGCATCCGTCTTGTCAAAATAGTGGTCTTCTATCTTTACTTCTACGCGATCGTCGGTGGAGACGTCCGGCCCGGTAAAACTGTACGCGGGATAGGGCGCGTGCGGCAGTGACAGAAACCAGTCGGGATGCTCAACCACCCATCGCGAATCAATGCCCATGTGGTTCGGGACCATGTCACTGGCCAGGCGGATGCCGCGAGTCCAGGCGCGATTGCGCAGCTCGGTGTAAGCGCGCTCGCCGCCCAGGTCTTCGGCGATGGTGTAATCGTGCAGCGAGTACGCGGAAGCTGCGGCCTCCGGATTCCCGCACAGCTGCTTGATCTTCTGCGACGCGTGGCTGCGTTCCCACAAACCGATCAGCCACAGCCCGTTGAAACCGCGCCGGGCCATCACGTCCAGTTCCTCATCGGGAACCTGGTCCAGCGTGCGGATGGCGCGCTTGTAGGTCTTGGCCAGCTGGTCCAGCCACACGTAAGCGCTCTTGGCCATCATGACCGTGCGCGGCATCCACTCCAGGTCAGGGCTGAAGCGTTCGTACTCGTGTTCCTGCTGCCGGAATTGCGGGACGGCGGCCACGCTGGAATCGCCCCAGGTTTGCGCATCGCCAAAATGCTGTGCCGGCGGATGGAAGCGCATCCACACCGCTGTCTGCTCTTCTTTGAGCACGTCCAGCGCGGTGAGCATGCGCTGAATCAAATCGCCGAGGATGATGGTCCATTTTTCGCGAATGAAGACCAGTTGCCCGTCAAGGGAATCGGGCGAAGCCAGCGCCGGCGCCCGCAACATGTCCACCAGGTTCTGGTTCTCCGGGCCAAAGCGCGGACGCGTGGCAAAATATTCGCGCCACGCATTAGCCACCTGGGGATAGGCGGTGGCACGCGAAAGATCGCCATCATCAAACAATTCCCGGAAAGAACGAAACGCCGGATTCGCGTTGGCCAGCCACAGCATCAACAATTCTTCCAGCACCACAGCGCGATGCGTGACGCCCTGCGTGGAGCCGGCCAGCCACTGATCAGCTCGCAGTTCGCCGCGATAGACCGCGACCACGGGAAAGCTCTCGGCAAAGCCGAGCAAGACGCGGTCCAACGCTTCGCTGCCCAGACGCGCGCCAAACCAATCCAGCGCGTCGAGCATCACGCGGGGATCAAGCTGTTCGCGGAACTGCGCCACCACCGCGTGCAGAGCTTCATCAATCAGACCCATGGCGTTCAACTGTCCGGTATGGACCGCGCGCTCCGGATGGCTGGCAGCTTCGCGGACAGTGTTCATGCGCTGGCTGAGATCGCGGGCGGCCGGCAGGTTGGCAAATACAACGTTGCCATTGAACGCAAACAGAACGTCCGCAAGCCGGTAGCGGTCGCGCGCCTGCCGCGAGATGTGGAATTCAAACAAAACCAGGCTGCTTCCCCCTCATCAACTATATCAATCAGAGCGCGTGTTGTTGGGAGATGTTTGGTTGCCACGTACATGGCCTGGGTCGCATCAGCCGGGCGCGTTCGCTGTGGTATAGTTACGTTCAGGAAACGGCCCATTGGAAATTGAAATGCGAATTCGCGGCCTGATGGTGGATGGCGCGACTAACTCGCCCATTGTTCTGCTGGAAGACCTGGCGAGCAATCGCGTGCTGCCCATTTGGGTCGGCCCGTACGAAGCGCAGGCCATTGCTTTTGAAATTGAAAAGCATGCGCCGCCCCGGCCCATGACCCACGACCTGATCAAAAATCTTTTGCTCGGCTTGAACATGCCGCTGCGCAAAGTTGTGGTCAGCGAGTTGAAGGACGACACGTTTCACGCCGTCCTCTGGCTGGATAATCACGGCGAGTTTATCGCTATGGATTCCCGCACCAGTGACGCTCTGGCCCTCGCGCTGCGGCTTGACTGCCCTATCTTTGTGGAAGAGAGCGTTTTGAAATCAGCTTCAGTCTCCCGCTCAGAACGTGAAGAGGAGATTCGGCGCTGGCTTGGCGGCCTCAGTGACGAAGACTTCGGCCGTTATCGAATGTAACAGCCTGCCTTCGCGCACCGGCCAAATCTCTTTCTTCACGTCCTTTACGTCCCCCACATTCGCAGCGTCGCTTACCGCTGCCGAACCTCCATTTGCACCGGCCGCGCTACGGAGTTGACGTCCGGATCGTAGTATTCATAGACGCGGGACTGGAACGTCCGCGCGCGGATCGGATACTTGGCGCGCAAGCGGAAGCGCAGCGTGACCGTGTCATGCGGGGCGAAGGAGTCAAAGTAGAGAATCGCCTGGGTTGCGGTCTGGGTGAATTTTTCCAGACGCCCGCTCTTCAGTCCCGCGCTCTTCTCCTGGTACGCCTGCAGGTCTTCACTGAGCAGATCAAAGCCCGGCGGAATTCCCAGATCAACCATCACCATATTGGCCGGCTTGCCCAAATTGTTCTTGATGGTCGCCGTGGCGGTGGCAATGTCATCCTGCGCCAGCCGCGTGCGGTCATAAGCCACTTCAATGGCGAGGGGCTCGCTGTCAGGCTGCTTGTCCCAGGGCAGGAAGTAACGGCCCACCACTTGATAAGCCAGGCCACCTTTGCCCTCAAACCGGACTTCCACCGCGTTGGCGCCGGTGGATTCGCCCTTGAAGACGAACTGGTGGAGCAGGTCATTGTTCTCCGGCGTCAGCGTGAGTTTCTGCACCGGCTTACCGTTAAGCAATACTTCCAGCGTCCCGCGAACATCGGCCGCGCCTTTCTCCGTCGCCAGCAGCAGCGCGCGCAGCGCCATGATGGTTGCCTGTGTGGTGCCCCAAGTGCCGGAAGCATCTTTCTTCGTGGCGATGTAGGTGAGAGCCTTGCGGGCCGTGTTTGAAGATTGTCCCCACTTGAGCAAGGCCTGCACGGCCAAGCCGGTGGTCTCCACGCTAGCGCTGGTGCCCGTCGCGTACACGCCGGTTTCTTCTGACGTCCACCAGGCTTGCTCGTCTTTCTCGGTGCGCGCGTCCAGCAGAAGCTGCATGGCCTGGCGGGTGAAGTCGCGGTCTTTCCCGTAGTCAGCTGCAAAGTTGGCGATAACGGCCAGCGTGTAGGAATCCATCTTGCCTTTGGATCCCATATTGTTGGCGATGAACTGCTTGGCTTTTTCCACGGCCGGCCCCTGGAACCCGGTGTTCTCCAGCGACCAGGCAATGTACGCGGTGATGCGCAACACATCATTGTTGTACCGGTTCGTCGCGCCTTCATTGATGAACTGCGTGTCCGGTTTCCAACTTCCCTCGGCCTGCTGCTGGCCGGCGAGCCATTGCTGCGTGCGCGCAATCAGCTTGGGGTCAACTTCATGCACCTTGGACATGTCAGAGAACTCCATCAGGCCGTAGGACGTGAGGATCTTGTTGGCCGGCGCGTTGCCGAACCACGAGAATCCTCCGCCCGCAACTTCAAACGTCAGCAGGCGCTGGTATCCGTTGGCGATGAACCCTTCAGCCTTCGCGTGCACCTCAGGCGTCAGTTTCTTGGTCCGTTTCATGTAATCGAGCGCCAGCACGTTGGGATACGTGCTGGACGAAGTCTGCTCGAAGCAGCCACCCGGCATGCGCAGCAGGCTGTCCATGCCTTCGATGACCTGGCTCAGCGGCCCGGGATACAGCCGGACAAAGATCTTGCTGGCGTCCGGGACGGAAGCTGCGGGGAAATTCACTTCATGCCGGACGGATGTTTCCAGCCGCCCGTTGAAGACCAGGTTCTGCTCGCGGCCGTTGGGAATGATTTCAATTTCACGCACAACCACGTCGGCGCGGCCGGCGCCGCCTTTCATGCGTGCCGACAGCGTCAGCTTGAACTTGCCGATGCGCTTGGCTTCCAGCGTGAACTGCGACCCGCCCACCCGGTCCGACTCCACGGCAACGTTTTTGTCTGCAACATCATCCACCAGGCCGAACCAGTCGTCGGCTTGCAGTTGCAGGTGGACGTCACCACGCGCGCCGGAGTAGTTGTACACGGCCACCGGAATCGAGACGCGGTCGCCCTGCGTGAGTGTGACCGGCAAGTCCAGGTCGACAAAGAAATCCTGGAAGACCTTGATGCTGGAGGTGGCGCTGCCCAGCGCTCCGTGTTGCGTGGACGCGATCATGGCCATGCGCCAGGTGGTGATGGAGTCGGCCATGGGAATCACGATGCTGGCGCGGCCGTCTTCATCGGTGATGATTTCCGGATTGATGTACAGCGCTTCCGGGAAGTACGAACGCACCCGCGCGCCGCCCGAGCCCGAGTCTTCCTTGGACAGAGTCGCGCTGTTGGTAACCATGACTTCAGCCATGGTCACGTCACCTGCTTGCTTCATCGCCGTTTTGGGTGCGGGAACAGCCAACGCAAACTGGGGAATCCTTGCGTCAGCGACCATATCGAACTCGCGCCCCCTGACCCCGCCCATTGCTCCGCCGCCGAACCCGCGGCCTACGCCCGGCCTGATCTCGGTGAGCATCCCCATGTCTTTGTTGACCGCCACGGCAATGCCGTCGCTTTCCTGCCGGATGCAGACATCCAACATGGCGCGGTCGCGCGCTTCCAGCTTGAAGCTTTTCGCCACGGTTCCCGACGAAGTGACTACCTGAAACTGATACTCTCCGGCCGGCAACCCAGACAAAGAGAAACGGCCTTCAGCATTGGCCGACGCGGTGCGCGCGCGTCCGCTTGCGGTTTCGCGTACTCTTACGATCGCGCCTTCCAGCGCTCCTCCCCATTGGTCCACCGCCGTGCCGGTGATCTCCGCGCGGCCGTTGAAGGGCCCGCGGTCATGCTCAATGCTCACGTCTATCGCGCTGGGACCTGAGCTCTTATGTCCCACGATCTTCCTGCGGCTGACCTCCAGGTACATTCCAAAATCGTCTCCCGTGTCGAATTGCTTGTCCGGGCCTGCGCTGCGCACGGTGTAATACTTCTTCTGCTGGTCCCAGGGAACAGGCTCGATGCGCAACGGCGTGTTCCACGCATCGCGCATTTCTGCGCCACCGCTGCGGGTGATTGAGTTGATGATCTTCGCGGTATCCTTCTCTCCGGGATTGGCGGCGTAGGCCCGGCTGAAGCTTTCGGTGAGCTTGCTCATCTGCGCGACGAAGCGCTTCTGATAGCGCTGGGAGTATTCGCCGTACTTGGTTTGCGGTACGCTGCGGCCAAACTCGGTCTCAAACTTGTTGGCGCTCACAATCTCCGTGGCGGATAACAGCGCGAGGGCGGCACGGTCATGCTG
>JBGPLR010000022.1:0-15014 GCA_041486545.1 Terriglobia bacterium | reverse complement strand
CATTTTGGAAAACGCCTGGCTTTGTGCAGCGCGCTGTTGCACCTTCGCCCAGCCGGATCGCATCCAATTCGCAAAGAATGTAATTGATGATTGGAAAGGTGAGAACATGCCTGCAACGTTGCCCGCGATTTTTTTTGGCCATGGCAATCCCATGAACGCTGTTCAGCACAATCCTTACACGGAGGCCTGGAAGCGGATCGGCGAGGCGCTGCCGCGGCCGAAGGCGGTGCTGAGCATTTCCGCGCACTGGTTCGTTCCCGAAACGGGCGTGACGGTAACCACGGCGCCGCGGACCATCCACGACTTTGGCGGATTCCCCGGCGAGCTTTACCAGGTGAAGTATCCCGCGCCGGGCGATCCTGAACTGGCGCGGCGGGTGCAAAAACTGCTGGCGCCCCTGCCGGTGAACCTGGACGAAACCTGGGGACTGGACCACGGCACATGGTCAGTGCTGTGCCATGTGTATCCGCAAGCCGACGTCCCCGTGGTGCAACTGAGTATTGACGCCACCCAGCCGGCAAGCTTTCATTACGAAATCGGCAAACGGCTGGCTCCCCTGCGCGACGAGGGAGTGTTGATCGCCGGCAGCGGAAATCTGGTCCACAATCTGCGCGCGTATGCCTGGGGGAAGGAAGCCGAGCCGCTGGATTGGGCGCTGCGCTTTGAAGAGCAGGCGCGGCAGATGCTGCTGGCAGACGAAATGCGGCCGCTGATTGAATATGAAAAGCTGGGCAGTGACGCGCGGCGCTCCATTCCTACGCCCGACCACTACCTGCCGTTGTTGTATGTAGCGGCCACCCGGCAGCAAGGTGAAGTGGTGCAGTTTCCGGTGGAGGGAATTGACGGCGGATCAATCTCCATGCTGGCGGTCCAAGTAGGCTAGCCGGTCCGGGGATTTCCGCAGCTACTTCTTTACCGCGTGCGTGATTTCGGTGACGGTGCCGTGCCCGGCGTTTATTTCCGCGTTCAGCCAGCGGTCCACCAGCTTCTGCAGGCAGGCTTGCCCGCAGAGATGTTTCACCGTGGCGTCATGCGCCATCATGTTTTCCCAGGGATAGATCTTGAACAGCTGCCGCTCCGGCGCGTCGGCGTGAGGACGATGCGGTTCCGTCCATGCCAGCCACCAATGGTCCACAGAGCCTTTCTGTTTGCCGCACACGTCACAATCGAAAGTTTCAGTCCAAGTCATTTGGTTGCTATGCCTCATGGTTTCAAGCTTCAGTTCCATTTTAAACGGTGGGAGCCGGACGAGTGGCAGGCAAATCTAAGCGTTAGCATAAATCCCAAAAACTGGAGAAGAATCGGGCCGAAATGAGCTTCTCTACGGATTTTGGAAGACGCGATTTTCTGTGATGCTCGGCGCGAAGATTTCGCACCTTGATTTCCACAAATTTTGTTGTTTTTTGATCTTTTAACGCAGCGTTGACCCATAGAGAATAGACGGCAGATACGATTCGTTGGGGGCGTAAATCAGTTTGCAATTTCACAGTTCACAACTTCAACCTTGGCGACTAAGATTGAGTCCCGATTTTCCCCCGGGCCGCAGGGCCCACATGGACAAAAAAAGGTCTGGAGACATTCGCGTTTTACTAGCACTTTCACTAGGAGAGAGAGGGCAATGATGTCAAGCTTTGTGAGGTCTATTCGTCCGCTCATGGTAGCGGTGCTGCTGGTGATTTGCGGCACGCTGCTTCTTGCGCAGTCCACCACCGATGGGGCCATCGGGGGAACTGTGTTTGACACGCACGGCGCCGTTGTTGCGAAAGCCAAAGTTGTGGTCCACAACAACGGGACCAACGCCGAAAAATCCATCACCACAGACGATTCCGGTTACTATCGCGTAACCAATCTTCAGTCCGGCACGTACACCGTCACCATCAAGCAGCAGGGCTTTGCTCCCTACAAAGCCGAGCAGGTGATTGTGCAGGTGGGCAGCGTGACGGAAGTTTCCCCGCGGCTGGGCGTAAGCGCCACCACGGAGACGGTGGAAGTCAGGGCGGAGGCGCCGCAGATCAACTTCACGTCGCCGGAATTTGCGCCGACGCTGAACCAGGAAGCTATTAGCAACCTGCCGATCAACGGCGGCCGCTGGTCCAACTTCTCGTTGCTGACGCCGGGCGTGGTGAGCGATTCCAACGCTTTCGGCCTGCTCAGCTTCCGCGGCATCAGCACGTTGCTGAACAACAACACGGTGGACGGCGCGGACAACAACCAGGCGTTTTTCTCGGAAGAGCGCGGACGCACGCGCGCCGGGTATTCGACGCCCAAAGTGGCCATCGAGGAGTTCCAGGTAAACACCTCGAATTACTCCTCGGAGTATGGCCGGTCAGCCGGCGGTGTGATCAACACGGTCACCAAGAGCGGCACCAACAAGATCCATGGTGAGACGTATTTCTACGACCGCGACAACGTATTTGGCGCGGCCAATCCCTTGACCCAGGTCGCGGTTCAGACGGCGCCCGGCGTGTTTACGCCTACCAACTTCAAGCCGACGGATTGGCGGAAGATGGCGGGATTTGGCGTAGGCGGTCCGATCATCAAGGACAAGCTCTTCCTTTTTGTGGCTTACGACTGGTACCGTCATAATTTTCCCGGTACGGCCGTGACCAGCAATCCAACAGCGTTCTTTGCCACGCCCTCGGCGGGCACCCTGAGCACACTGGCCACCCGCCTGGGGGTAACGGCAGCCCAAGCGCAAACCATCTACAACAATGACTTGACGGGGTTGAACTCCATGTTGGGCCCGGTTGCGCGCACCGGCGACCAGAACATTTTGCTGCCGAAGCTCGACTGGACGGTCAACTCCAAAAACCACGCTTCTTTTTCCTTTAACCGCATGCGCTGGGCATCGCCGGCCGGTATCCAGACCGCGGCCACGGTCACGCGCGGGAACGCCAGTTTTGGCGATGATTTTGTGAAGGACACATGGGGCGTAGCCAAGCTGAATACCTTCTTCACGCCGACCATCGGCAACGAACTGAGGTTCCAGTACGGCCGTGATTTCGAATATGAATTCAGCCAGCCGCCGTCGCCTTATGAGCTGGCCAACCTGGTGAACGCTCCCACCTTCACCAACCCTCTGGGGCTGCCTCCCACGGTCAGCCTAACCAACGGGTTTACCTTCGGCGTTCCCAACTTCCTGCAGCGGTCAAAGTTCCCTGACGAGACCAGGCGCCAGATCGTTGATACGGTGAGCTGGAACCGGGGCAAACACAACATCAAGTTGGGCGTGGATTTCAGCCACGTCAACGACAATGGACAGAACCTTTTCAATGGGTTCGGCAGCTACAGCTACAGCAGCCTGTTGGCCTACTTCTCTGATCTCAACAAGCCCAATACCTGCGCCGGGAAGCCCTGCTACTCCTCGTTCTCCCAAGGCCTGGGCCTTCCAGGAATTGAATTCAACACCAATGAGTATGCATGGTTTGTTGGCGATGACTGGAAGTTCAATACGCGCCTGAGCCTCTCGTTCGGTGTGCGGTGGGAATACGAGCAATTGCCGAACGCCGTCCTAGCCAACCCGCTGGAGCCCCGGACGGCCAAGCTGCCCAGCGACAAGAACAACTTTGGACCGCGCGTAGGCTTTGCCTACGACGTGTTCGGCAAGGGCAAGACAGTGCTGCGCGGCGGTTACGGCCTGTACTACGGGCGGGTGATCAACTCCACCATCTTTAACGCCCTCACCGTGACCGGGGCGCCGGGAAGCCAAGTATCCTTGTCTTTCACTCCGACTTCTGCGGGGGCGCCGGTGTTCCCCGCGGTCCTGACGTCACTCAGCGGCGTGGGCAGGAACATCGTGTTCTTTGATCCGAAATTCCAGCTTCCGCAAATCCACCAGGTGGACATGATTCTGGAGCAGGAGATCGGATGGAATACCGTGCTGAAGGTCAGCTACCTGGGCAGCATGGGACGCCAGTTGCCTGGTTTTGTGGACACGAACGTCGCGCTGAACAATATCGGCTCCATCACCTACCAGGTTACCAACGGCGGGCCTTTGGGATCAGGGACGTACACCACGGCCTTGTTCAAGCCCTTCAGCACAACACAAGCCCGTCCCGACGCCAATTTCGGCGCCAAGACGGACATCATGAGCGGCGTCAACAGCAGCTATCACGCGCTGGTGGTGGAAGCAAACCACCGCATGAGCCACCACGTGCAGTTCGGCGCCAGCTATACTTGGTCACACGCGATTGATTACGGCCAGAACCAACAGACGTTCAGCGCTACGAACCTCCTTCTCTTCCCGAACAGCATCGCGGCGGAGAAAGGCAACTCCCAATACGACGTCCCCAACCGCTTTGTTCTTCATGCGATTATGACGTCTCCTTGGAAGAAAGATGGCTGGATGGGCTGGCTGGCCAATGGCTGGCAGCTTTCTCCCGTGTATCAGATCCAGAACGGCAATCCCTACACTCTTCAGGTCGCCGGCAACGCGCCCGTACCAGGGACGGTGCCGCCCGGAGGAGTCCTCGGTGGTATCAACAATTCCGGTGGAAGCAATCGCATAGACGTACTGGGCAACAACTCTTTCCGCCTGCCCATGACCTGGCTGGCCGATATGCGGGTTGCCAAGAACTTCAGCTTCCGCGAGAGCTATAAGCTGGAACTCATGGCGGACTTCTTCAATATTGCCAACAAGCAGAACGCCATGGCTGCGAACAACACCGGCTATATCATTCAGTCTTCAGGAACGGTGGCCACACCGTCGGGTCCGGTTACCTGCAGCGCGGCCGTTCCTTGCCTGAACTTCAACGTCAACAGCAGCACCTTTGCACCGCTGTTCGGATCAATCACCAGCATCAACAACAGCAACTTCTTGTATACGCCCCGTCAGATCCAGCTGGGAGTCCGCATACACTTCTAGTTGCTCTGGAGTGTTCAACCAGGCGCGGCAGCGTAAAAGCTGCCGCGCTTTTTCTTTCAGTACAATAAAGGCGGAATGAAAAAGCTTTTCGCGATCGTGTTTCTGCTTGCATTGCTTTCGGCGCAGCTTTCTGCCTGGGGACCGAAAGGCCACGCCACTGTCGGCGACGTTGCCGAATCGCGCCTGACGCCGCAGGCCCGGGCCAACGTGCGGCTGCTGCTGGGCGCGGACAGCCTGGCGTCAGTTGCCAGTTGGGCGGACCAGGTGCGCAAAGAACGCGACGAGAGCTATGACTGGCACTTTGTGGACATACCCAAGGACGCGGCGGGCTTCTCCCGCGAGCGCGACTGCTTCCGCCCCCAGGACAAACACAAAGACGCGCTGACCGACCATCACAACTGCGTGGTGGACCGCATTGAAATGTTCGCCAAGGTGCTGACGGACGCCAACGCGTCACGCACGGAGCGCGCGGAAGCGCTCAAGTGGATTGTGCATTTTGTGGGCGACATCCATCAGCCGCTGCACGCGGTGGAAGAAGCCCGCGGCGGGAATGACATCAAGCTGCCGGTGTTCGGCAGCCCGCAGTGCGGCGATTATCCCTGCAACCTGCATTGGGTGTGGGACAGCATTCTGCTGGAACATGCCGGGCTCAACCAAAATGAGTACTCGGTGCGGGTGGAGCTTACGATCCGGGCGGGGAACCTGGAAGAGAAGGCTGGAGGAACGCCGGAGGACTGGGCGAACGAATCGCATCTCCAGGCCCGGAAGATTTTGGATGCGAAGCCGGCCGCAGTGGACGAGGCTTATTACGCGGCGAACATCGATCTGGTGGACAAGAAAGTAGCGCTGGCCGGGTTGCGGCTGGCCAAATGGCTGAATGATTCGCTGGGCAAGATTCCCACCAGCCAGCTCGAAGACGATTTGAAGAAGCACGGCGGGGCGGAGCCTCTGCCCTCGTCTTCGCCTAGCAATCCGCCGCAGGCTTCTCTTAACAAACCGCAGCAGGCGCCGCCTGCGGAAATTCTGCCGACCGGCATGAGCATCACGCCCACCGCAGCGCGCGGGACGGCGCTGCTGCCGCTGAATCCGGACATGCCGGGCAGGCCGGAGTTCACCGCCGATCATCCCATCACCACGGCGCTCAGCCCGGACGGCAACACGCTGCTGGTGCTGACCAGCGGGTTCAATCGCATCTCCAATATCAAGGCCAAGCCGGTGCCGGAGTTCTCCAACGAATACGTTTTTGTTTTTGACGTTACGCAGAATCCGGACGCGCGCCAGAGCGCTCCGATAAAACGCCAGGTGTTGCAAGTGGCCAACACTTACATGGGCATGGCCTGGGCGCCGGATGGCAAGCGTTTCTACGTGGCCGGCGGGTCGGATGACAACGTTCACGTGTTCGAACTGATAACGCGCATCAAGAGCAGCGCGCTCCAGGACAATTTCTGGGCGGAATCGCTGCCGCCGATTGCGCTGGGGCACAAGGCGGGTCTGGGCATCAACACGGACGAGATGGTCAAAGGCAAAGAGACCAAGCCGCTGGCCGCCGGACTGGCGGTGAGCGCGGACGGAACGCGGCTGGTCGTCGCCAACAACATGAATGATTCGGTTTCGGTCATTGATCTGGCGGCAAAGCTTGATCTGTCCGCAAAGAAAGTTGTGGCCGAGTTGGATCTGCGTCCGGGGAAGAATGATCCGGCGAAGAAGGGCGTTGCGGGAGGCGAGTATCCCTACGGCGTGGCGCTCAAAGGCAACGACAAAGCCTATGTCTCCAGCTTGCGCGACCGCGAGATTGTGGTGCTGGACCTGCACGCGACGCCGGCGGTGGTTGCGCGAATCAAAACCCACGGCCAGCCGGGGAAGATGTTGTTGAACAAAGCGCAGACGGTGCTGTTCGCCGTCGCCGACAACAGCGACACGGTAGTAATGGTGGACACGGCGAAAGACCGCATTGTGGCGGAGATCAAGACCGCGGCGCCGGCGGGCATGATGGCCGCGATGAAGGGCGTTGATTCAAAGACCATGGGCAAGGGCGCGAACCCTACCGGCCTGGCGCTGTCGCCGGACGAAAAGACTCTCTACGTAAGCAACGGCGGAACCAATTCCGTGGCGTTAATACGCCTGGACCGCGATCTGGATGACAGCCAGGTGGTGGGGCTGATTCCCACCGGGTGGTACCCGAACGCGGTGAGCGCGAGCGCTGACGGCCGCTTCCTCTATGTAGCCAACGCCAAGTCCCAGGCTGGACCGAACCCCAAGGCCTGCCGCCAGGGGTATAGGACTGAAGGCGACCGCCCGTGCGCGCTGGACCAACAGTATGTCTGGCAACTAGAGAAAGGCTCGCTCGGAGTAATTCCACTCCCCACGCCGGTGGAGTTACAGAATCTAACGGCTCAGGTTGCCAGCAACAACCACTTCTCTTCGCCGCCCGTCGATATCGCGAGAGTGGATTCCGCAAGAAGCGAGAAGCTTTTCTCTTTTCTGCGGACTAAGATTCGCCACGTGATCTACATCGTGAAAGAGAACCGCAGCTACGACCAGGTGCTGGGCGACCTGGAGAAAGGCAACGGCGATCCCAAGCTGAACCTTTTTCCCGAAGCCATGGCGCCCAACCATCATGAGCTGGCGCGGCGCTTTGTGACGCTGGACAACTTCTACGACAGCGGCGAAGTCAGCGGCAACGGCTGGAACTGGAGCACGGCGGCGCGGGCCACAGATTTTGTGGAACGGACCATTCCGCTGGACTATGCAGAGCGCGGCGTCGGGTACGACGTGGAAGGAATCAACCGGGGCATCAATGTGGGCGCGAGCCAGACGCAGGAGCGAATCCGCGGCAAGGTGGATGACGCGGACGATCTGTTGCCGGGCACGGCGGACGTGGGCGCGCCCGACGGTCCGGAAGACGAAGCCGGCGCGGGTTACCTGTGGGACTCCGCGCTGCACGCCGGGCTTACCGTGCGTAACTATGGATTCTTCGCCAACCTGGCGCACTATTCCGCGACCACGCAAGGCGGCCCGCCGGTCCCGTTGTTGCATGATCCGCAGAGGAGCGGCACGCGCGTGGCATTCCCCACCAAGCAGGCGCTGGAGAACATCACCGACCCGTATTTCCGCAGTTTTGACATGCGCTTTGCCGACTACTGGCGCTTCAAGGAATGGGAACGCGGGTTTGACGACTACGCCAGGCAGGACAAGCTGCCCAGCCTGGAGCTGCTGCGGCTGCCGCATGATCACTTTGGCAATTTCAAAGAAGCCCAGGACGGCGTGAACACGGTGGAAACCATGATGGCCGATAACGATTACGCCATTGGCATGGTGGCGGAGAAGATCGCGCACAGCCGGTACGCGGACAGCACGTTGATCTTCATCATCGAAGATGACGCGCAGAATGGCCCGGACCACGTGGACGCGCACCGCAGCATCGCGTACGCGATTGGCCCGTACGTGAAACACGGCGCGGTGGTCTCCGAACACTACACCACGGTGAGCGTGCTGCGGACGATCGAAGAAGTCCTGGGCATCAAGGCGCTGGGGCTGTATGACGCACTGCAAACGCCGATGACCGGTGTGTTTGACGAAAAGCAATCAGAGTGGAGCTACACGGCGCGCGTCCCGGCGGTGCTGCGGACCACGAAGCTGCCGTTGCCGCCGGCGAAAGCGGGCGCGAAGGCCCCAGCATCCGCACCGGCACATGATGCCGCGTACTGGGAGGCCCAGACGCAAGGGTTTGACTTCAGCGCGGAAGACAAGCTAGATGCGGAGGCCTTTAACCGAGTGCTATGGGAAGGGTTAAAGGGCGTCGACCAGCCGTATCCGGAAGAGCCCAGCGGGCAGGATCTGCGGAAGAACCGGCGAGGGTTGCTGCGGAGCGTCAAGCCCGGCCTATCGCCGACGTCGCCGTAAACGGAAGAGCGAAGAATTTACCGCAAAGGACGCGAAGGGCGCCAAGGAACAGCGCTTTGAAACCAGGAAGAAGCGCACCGGCAGGAGTGCCGGCGCCACACAGGACTCGCTGGCGCCGCAAGCAGTGCGTGTCAGCGTCCCGGGCAATTTTTGACTCCAGTCTTATATTGCCAAGATGACTATTTTCGCTTAAAATTCGCTATAAGGTAGCGGGCACGAAGCGGTTGACCGGCCTTCTGCCCTCTTCTTGGGTGACATTGGGTGACGTGCCACGCCCAACAAGCCCAAGAGCCGGCTGGTCGAGGACCGGAGCACAGAAAATGAAGGGATAAAGAGTGTTCAACCTTCAGCCGATCCTTGGGTGACATTGGGTGACCTTGGGTGAAATTGGGTGAAACCGGGGGGGAGGGGGTACCCCATCGGGTGATCGGGTCATCGGGTGATCGGAAAAACGAAACCCGGATACCGGGGCCAACATGACCCTGATGTCGCCAAACGTTTAGACTTGAGATTCGAAGTAGTGGACTTGATTCACGCCATATGAGTACACCAACTCTTCCACCGCGGAATGACCTGGGCTCGCTGAAGATTGACGACCGCTCGCGCGGCTCGGGCAAGACCGGCAAGCGGCTGGGAATCTTTGCCGCGGCGCTGGGTGCGCTGTTGCTGGTGGGCAGTCTGCTGCTGGCGTTGCGCGGACAAAAGCCGGTGGTTGAAGTATCAGCCGCACGGAGCGCGGGCGACCAGCGGGCGCAAGCGCTGCTCAACGCCAGCGGATACGTCACGCCGCGCCGCCGGGCCACGGTGGCCGCCAAAGTCACGGGCCGCGTGGAACAGGTGTACGCCGAAGAAGGATTGCAGGTCCGCGCAGGCCAGGTGCTGGCGCTGTTGGATTGCTCGCAACCCAACGCGGCGCTGGCGTCGGCGAAAAGCGACCGCGACGCCACGGCGGCTGCGCTGGCCGACCTGGAAGTCCAGTTGGGCAATGCCGACCGCGAACTGGCGCGGGCCAAGTCTTTGCGCGCCGCCGGGGTGAACAGCGCGCAGGCTCTGGACACGGCGCAGACCCTCGCCGACAGCCTGCGCTCCAAGATCGCGCTGACCAAAGAGCAGACGCGCGCGGCGGTATCGCGCATCAACGTGGCGCAGCAGGACGTGGAAAATTGCACGGTGCGCGCGCCCTTTGACGGCAAGGTGGTGTCGAAAGACGCGCAACGCGGAGAGATTGTCTCGCCCATTTCCGCGGGCGGCGGATTCACACGCACGGGCATCGCCACGGTGGTGGACATGAAGTCGCTGGAAGTCGAGGTGGACGTGAATGAATCGTACATTGCGCGCGTCACCGCGGGGCAGAAAGTGATTTCCACCTTGGACGCCTACCCTGACTGGCAGATTCCATCCACCGTACGCACGGTCATCCCTACGGCCGACCGGCAGAAAGCCACGGTGAAAGTGCGGGTGTCATTTGACCAGCTTGATCCGCGCATACTGCCGGACATGGGCGTGAAAGTTGCGTTCCTGAGCGAAGAGCCAAAAAAGAAAACCAACGCAACCGAAGCGCGCGCCATTATTCCCAAGAGCGCGGTACGTAATGACGGCGGCACCGCGATCGTGTTCATTGTGAAAGACCGCAAACTGGAACGCCGGGCGGTGAGCCTGGGCGCTGAACACGGCGGCGACGTGGAGATCATGGCCGGACTGTCACCGGGTGACAGCGTGGTGGTGCGCGGCGCGGAAAGCCTGCATGAAGGCCAGAGCGTCGAAGTAAAACAGTGACGTTAAACAATGAAGCCAAGCGATGAAGTTAAACAACAAGCAGCAAGGAGCAAAGACCCATGGTACGTGTTGACGGAAAAGGAACTTCAAGCCTGATCAGCGCGCGTGGACTGGACAAGAAGTATGCGCGCGGCGGAGAAGAAATCCACGTGCTCCAAGGACTGAACCTGGACGTGGACCAGGGAGATTTTGTGGCGTTTATGGGCCCCAGCGGCTCGGGCAAAACTACGCTGCTGAACCTGTTGGGCGGGCTGGACGTTCCGTCGGCGGGCAGCATTACCGTGGCGGGCGACGAAATCACCCACATGTCGCGAGGGTCGCTCACCGCATGGCGGGCGCGGCACGTGGGATTCGTGTTCCAGATGTACAACCTCATCCCGGTGCTCACGGCGTTTCAGAACGTGGAGCTGCCGTTGTTGCTCACCTCGCTTTCCAAGGCGGAACGCCGCAAGCACGTGGAGACCGCCCTGGACCTGGTGGGGTTGAGCAACCGCATCCACCACTATCCGCGGCAGCTCTCCGGCGGGCAGGAACAGCGCGTGACCATTGCGCGGGCCATTGTGTCCGACCCTACCTTCCTGCTGTGCGACGAGCCCACGGGCGACCTGGACCGCAAGGCCGCCGACGAGATCATGGAGCTGGTCACCCGGCTGGTGGACGAGTTTAAGAAAACGGTGCTGATGGTGACGCACGATCCGGTGGTGGCGCAGCGGGCGCACGCCACGCTGTATCTGGACAAGGGCGCGCTGGCGGCGTCCGGCAAACTGGAGAACGCCATGGCGGGAGGTGGACGATGAGATTCCGCGGCTTGATCCTGGCCAACCTGTTTCGCAAGAAGATGCGCTTGGTGCTGACCATCGGCTCCTTCGCCGTGGCCATGTGCCTGTTCGGCTTGCTGGTGGTGATCAAAGACGCGTTCAATCAGGGCGTGGACGTGGCCGGCGCGGACCGGCTGATCGCCACCAACCGCATTGGCCTGGTGAATCCGCTGCCTTTGTCGTACCGCGACCGCCTGCTGCAAATCGCCGGAGTGAAGGAAGTCACCCACGCCAACTGGTTCGGCGGCGTCTATCAGGACCCCAAGAATTTTTTCCCGCAGTTTGTGATTGACGTGGAAAACCACCGCAAAGTGTTTCCGGAGTTCAAAATCCCGGAAGACCAATGGCAGAACTTTGTGAAAGACCGCCAGGGCGCCATCGTGGGCGCGTTCACCGCCAAGCGCTTCGGCTGGAAAGTGGGCGACCACATTCCCATCCAAGGCACCTTCCTGCCGGGGACCTGGGAGTTCAACATTGACGGCATCTACCAGGGCACGCGCGCCAAAGACGATGAAACCCAGTTCTGGTTTCACTGGGACAATTTTGAAAACTACCTGGAGCAAAACAAGATCAGCCGCTACCTGGGCATGGTGGGCTGGTACACCATCAAGGTGGACAATCCGGACAATTCGTTGCGGGTAGCCAAAGCGGTGGACGCACTGTTTTCAAACTCTGATTATGAAACGCGCACCGACAGCGAAGCGGCCTTTGCCGCCGGATTTGCCAAGCAGATGGGGAACATCGCGTTTCTCATCCAGAGCATCGGCACCATCGTGTTCTTCACGCTGCTGCTGGTCACCGGCAACACCATGGCCATTGCTGTCCGCGAGCGGACAGCCGAGCTTGCGGTGCTAAAGGCCGTGGGGTATTCAGACCGGTTTGTGCTGTTCCTGGTGCTGAGCGAATCCACGGTGATCGCGCTGGTAGGCGGAACCATTGGCCTGCTGCTGGCCAAAGGGTTCACGCTGCTGCCGGCGAACGTAAATCCCGTCCGGGCGTTCCTGCCGCTGCTGTATCTTTCCGGCCAGGTGTTCCTGATTGGCGTGGCCGCGGCCCTGCTGGTGGGCGCGGTGAGCGGCTTTGCACCGGCCCTGGGCGCCATGCGCCTGCGCGTGGTGGACGCGCTGAGGAGAGTGTGAGATGGCCATACCCGTGGTTTACAACTTCCGCAGCGTAAGACAACGCTGGACGTCAGCCATTGTCGCCGTGCTGGGAATCGCCGGCACGGTGGGCGTGTTCGTGGCCGTGCTGTCGCTGGCCAAAGGGTTCAAGGCGACGCTGGTTGCATCGGGATCGTATGACAACGCGCTGGTGCGGCGCGCGGGATCAACTTCAGAAATTGACAGCAATGTTCCCCTGGACCAGGTCAAGATCCTGCAGGACGCTGCGGGCGTGGCCCGCGCCGGCGGCCAGCCGCTGGTGAGCCCTGAGGTCATACTGATTGCGCCGTTTCCTCTGGTCACCACCGGCACAGACGCCAATGTGCAAGTCCGCGGCATTTCCCCCCGGACCATGGAAGTCCGCAGCCGGATCAAGCTTGCCCAAGGGCGGATGATCCAGCCGGGACTTTTTGAAATGATGATTGGCCGCAACGTAAACCACACCTACGCCGGGCTGGCGCTGGGCAACTCCGTGAAATTCGGCGGGGCCACATGGCAAGTGGTGGGCGTGTTTGACGCCGGCGGAAGCGCGTTTGACTCTGAACTGTGGTGCGACGCCAAGGTCCTCAAGCAGGTCTATCACCGGCCGGAGGAGTTCTACAATTCCGTCACCGTGCACCTGACGTCGCCGGACGCTTTTCAGTCGTTCAAAGACTCCATCACCGCCGATCCGCGGCTGAGCGTGGACATTGTCCGCGAGGTGGAGTATTACGAGAAACAATCTACGATGCTGAGCCAGATGATCAAGGTCCTGGGCTCCATTGTTGCCGGCATCATGGCGATTGGCGCGGTGTTTGGCGCGCTCAACACCATGTACTCCGCCGTATCAGAACGCTCGCGGGAAATTGCCACGTTGCGCGCGCTGGGCTTTGGCACGGCCAGCGTGGTGTTTTCTTTCCTGTTGGAAGCCTTGCTCATTTCGTTTGTCGGCGGGGCCGTGGGCTGCCTGGCCGTGCTGCCCCTGAACGGGCTCACCACCGGAGCCATGAACTGGCAGACTTTCTCTCATCTGGCCTTCGCTTTCCAAATTACCGCGCCACTGCTGATGGGCGGCATTGTCTTTGCGCTGGCCATGGGGATCTTCGGCGGACTGCCGCCGGCGTTGCGTGCGGCGCGGCGTCCGGTGGCGGCAGCGCTGCGCGGGCTGTAGAAGCATTCAGGCCCGAAGCCGGTGTTTGCCGGCTGCAAAAAAATGGGCTGCAAAGAAGCAGGAGCAACGCTTCCCTTGCAGCCCTGAAGTGCGGGCAATGTTGTGCTAGGCCCCGCGAAGCACGAATTTCTGGACCACCAGTTCCGTGGCTTCCTTGGAGGTGGAAATCAGCTGTGCTGTTTTCTGCCCTTTCTTGGAAGTACGGAATTCCATGGCCTGCGACGCGGTGTCGCGGACCATCTGAGGCAGTTGTTCGTTGCGGATAATGCCGGCCAGAAGGAAGATTGCGTCCTGATGCTGGACCGCGGCAATCACGCTGACCGTGCGGGCTAGAACGTTGACCGGCATGGGCAGGCTGTAGCAGCGCTCCAGGCCAGGCAAACTCTCCGGCGCTGCTTCATACATCAGGTCCAGGAGAGCGTCTTCCACCAGTGCGGGCGGAAGCTGCGGCAACGCTTCAGCCAGCACCACGGCCCGCCGGGGCAAGCGGCTTTCAATCACCGCCTGAAGAGCGGCTTTTTGCACGCGCTCATCCTTGTGCGCAAAAGCTGCCGGGATGTGCTGCAGCAGTTCGGGATCTTTGAGGTCACCCAGGATCTTGCAGGCGTTTCGCACTACGTACCATTCCGAACGCTGCAGCCGTTGCCGCGCGGCTTGCAGGGCCGCCGGCCCCAAGCGGGAGAGCAGGCGCATGAGCGCCAGTCGCTGCGAAGCGGCCTGTTCATTGTCCAGCCGGACAAACAGGCGCTCCGAGGCTTCAACACCGGACCAGCGCAGGAGCGAGGACACGTTCTTAAGCCAGGCAGAATCCGTTTTCCTCTCCAGGAAGATTTCAGCAATGCGGTCCACCGCGGAGGGCAGCAGAATGTTGGCGAGCGCCGCCTGGCAGCAGGCCACGTGCGCCGCATGATTGGTGGCAATGCTCTCTTCCAGCGAACTGCCAACGCGCCGCACCAGTTCAAAGTCCTCATAGGTTGCGCCAATCCTGGCCAGCGCAATCAACGCATTGCAGATCTGCAGGTGGACCAGTTGATTGACTTTGCGGCAGGCCATGGCGTCGACCAGCGTGTCGGTTGCGGCAGTCCAGAATTCGCCCTGCACGCCGGCCAGGGCGCGCAGCAATTCGGGAACGCGCGCCACGTCGTCAATCCGCAGCGCAAGATGTTCCTGCATCACGGAAAGATACTGGATGCCGATGGCCGCGGCGTCCTCGGGCTTGCCCAAGCGAATCAGTTCCTTGATCAAGTCCAACGCGCGGCGAAATTCGACAGGAGTGAAATGCGTAATGCCCAGCAACTCACGGAGCTTCTGCGTGGCCGAGAGCGAGAGCCAGCGGATCTCAT
>JBGPLR010000021.1:0-15355 GCA_041486545.1 Terriglobia bacterium | reverse complement strand
CCTTCCCCAGACCCCAACCCCCGGCTGGAGAAAGTCGAGAAGATCCTATGACCTACTCGACTGTCTCACCACTGGGGTTCACCCATAAAAATCACACCTGTGTCACTCCTAAACTGTCTCACCCGAGGGGTTCACCTCAGAAAAACGGGTATCGCCGGGGATGAATCATGTAAGTCTATATTTTCCGGGGATGAACGGGGAGGGGCTGGAGAGGGGGAAAACTGCCGGAATTGCCAAGATCCCCGGAACTGCCAAATTCGGGCCATTGAAAACCGGTGGTCGCCGAACAAGCGCTCCTCACTCACTTCCCTTCTGACATCATCAGCTTCAGGTTCTCGGCTTTCCACTGCATGGCGTCGTGGATCCGGTTTCGGCCGCTGGGGTGGTCGAAGAAGATCCACTCTTCCACCGGCCCGGGACTCATCTTGCGGTATTCGCCCAGATGGATGGCTGCCTGGGCAAAACCGTCGGGCTGGCGGCTGGCGTTGAGGCCGTACATGTCGGCTTCATGTTCCTGCGTGCGGATAAAGGTGTTGGTCACCGGTGTAAGAGCGAACAGAAAGATTGATGCGAGTAGCACGACCAGGGGCAGCACCGCGGTATCGCCGATGCCCCGGACCTGCCACTTCTCTCCCCAGCGCGCCAGCGACCACTCAACTCCCCAGCGCAAGCAGGCGAACATCACCACGATCAACACGACGAAGAAGAATATGCCGTGGTACACGTGGTTGAGCACGTAGTGGCCCATCTCGTGGCCCATTACAGCCTGGATTTCTTCCGGCGAGCCGCGGCGGATCAGGTTGTCATTCATGCTGATGCGCATGGTGCCGGCAAACCCGCTCACGTTGGCGCTCATGCGCGTGGTTTGCTTGGAGGCGTCAAACTGATAAACGTCACTGACCGGGATGCCGTTGGCCCGCGCCAGGCTCAAAATGGGCGCAGTAATTTTAGGATCGTTCAGGCGGGTGTACTTGTTGAAAATGGGAGCAAGATAGACAGGGCCAATGAGCACCGCCACGACCAGAAAGAAACTGGCAACCACCGCGCCCCACAACCACCAGGTGCGCGGCAAGCGGCGCACCACCCCAAACAGCGCCGTGACGACCACCGCTCCCAGCACCAGGCTCAGCAGAAAGCCTTTGAGCTGGTCGCCCATCCACGGGCCAAAGGTCTGCGTGGCCAGCCCATATTTGCGCTCACGGAAATATCCTTCATAGACCGTCTGGGGGAAAAACAGGACGAACGTCACCGCTACGTATTCCGCCCAATAAATCATGGTCTGCAGCGGCTTGAAGCGCGTAATGCGCTCGGCCAGGTTGCGGAAGCCGGCCGACCACCGCAGGTTGAGCAGCAGTAAGGCAACTCCCAGGCCGTAAACAAAATCCCACAGGATGAGCCAATATCCGCCTTCGAAATAGGCGTCCGATCGCGCCTTGGCGCCGGCTGGAATCTCAGCCAGATAAGAGTTGGTAGCCGCATCAGGACCAAAGCTGGCAGACGCTTTGGCCGCCGGCGGGACCGTCACCACGGACGGCATTTGGCTCGCGGATTCGCCCCCGGAAGCAGGGGCCTGCTGTGCGCAAGCCAGGCAGGACAAGACAGCCGGTACAAGGACCATCGTCCCAAGAAACCGCAGAGCGCGTGAAATCATCATGTCCCCTTCCGGGAAGAGATTTTGCTAATGCATAGACGTTTGAACGCGGGCAATGTTTCGTTGCGTCCTGGCTAATCTTGCTCCAGGTTACTTCTTTCCTTCCGGCTTCTTTGGAGCCGGGGTAAGCGCCGGAGCCGAAGGTACCCGTTGCAGCGGAGGCGACGACCGCCAGAACTCCGGATCGTCCACTATCCACTCGCCTGCAGGATTACTCATGGGCGGGCTGATGGCGAACACGAACGTCTCGGCGTTCTGTACGGCCGCAAGGCGAAGTTCGCGCACGCGGGCTCGCTGCGAATCGTCAAGGTCTTCATCCTGGGCAAAGGGGCTCAGGGCCTCGCCGGCCTCCTGGAAAGAATGGTAAGGAGAGAAAATCATGTAGCTGTTGGACGCCATGCCGGACACCACCTGGTAGACGGCGCGGTTGTCCACCACGCCGGCCCGCTCGCGCACGGCGCGAATGATGCGCTGGCCTTCTTCGAAATCCTTTTCGCGACCGGGATAGACCCGCACCACCGTCACATTGAAGAACCGCGCCTGGGCTGAAACCAGGCCTTTATTGCGGCCCAGGTCTTCGCGGTATTCAAGAATGACCGTATGCGGATCGTTGACCAGCGCGGCCTTGGATTCCATCACCTTGCCCAGTTCGGCGGCCAGCCCGGCGTTGCGGACGAAGGGCTCCGCGCTCTTCTCCATGGCCGCATAGGAATCAAAGCCGGAGACAAACCATACTTCCTGCGGTCCGGTGACGGCCTGCATGGTGAGATACGGCCAGGTGCTGGCGTGGGCGCAGGCGCGCGCCGCCTCGCCTTCCAGTTTGGCGTAGTCCGCCATTTTCCCGGGTTTGACCTGGTCACGGTAAACCTCCAGGATGGCGGGCGAAGATGCGGCTGGAGCGCTCTGGGCCAGCGCAGGCACACTCCCCAGGACGAGCAAGACAACGGCAAAAAGGCTGGAATGCATATGCTCAGGATAAACAGACGGCGCGCGGCTTGTCATGCGGAAAAGAGGGGGACAAGGGGTTTGAATGAACCAGGATCTTTATCCTACTTACCAAGAACGTCATCCCGAGCCCCGCGGATGAGGGCGCGCTGTCTTCAGCGCCCGCATAGGGGCGAGGGACCTAGCGTTTGCGTCAGTCGGGAAAACACAAGGTCCCTCCCGCCTACTCGCACGCTGGAGCGGACGCGTGCTCGCTTCACGGCGGTCGGGATGACGATCTCGTATTTGGGAAGATGCGATCCTTACCCCTGCCGTTTACACTCCTGCCGTGGCCTTGGCGTCCACAAAGGCAACCGCCTCGTCGAGCACATGCTGCACCAGCTCCGGCGATGATGCCTCGGCGTAAATGCGCATCAGCGGCTCCGTCCCCGACGACCGCAACAGCACCCAGGCTTCCGCGCCTTTATCTTTGATGGGCGCGTCGAGGAAAAACTTGATGCCGTCCAGATCTTCTTTCTTGAGGATCTTCCACGGACCCAGCGAGGTGGTTCCCCGGTCGGCCGCGCGGGCGATGCCCGCGTCCTTCACGTCATGAGGAATGCGCAGATCGCGGCGCCCGTAAAAATGCGGACCGTATTCTGACTGCAAGGCCGCCACCAGTTGTCCCAGGCTCTTGCCTTCGTCGGCCATCACGTTGGCCAGGAGCAAAGCGTTGAGCAGGCCGTCGCGTTCCGGCAGGTGGCGCTGCAGGCCGATGCCGCCGGACTCTTCTCCGCCGATGAGGATCTGCCGCTCCATCATGAGGTCACAGATGTATTTGAACCCGATGCGGCACTCAATCAGCTTGCGCCCGTGCTTGGCGGCAATGCGGTCCAGCATGCGCGTGGTGTTGAAGGCGCGCACCACGTCGCCGGGCCAATCAGCATGGCGGGTGAGCAGCCATTGCAGCAGGATGGAATAAATCTTGTGCGCGTCCACGAACATGCCGTCTTCAGCCGCGGCGCCGATGCGGTCGGCGTCGCCGTCGGTGACGAAGCCGGCGTGGCAATGTTCTTTGACGACGACGTCCTGCAAGGCGCGGACGTGCGGCTCAATGGGCTCCGGATTGATACCCGGAAACAGGGGATTCACTTCATCCCGGATCTGTACGTACGCGATGCCGCGCTGGCGGAAAATCTCCGACAAAATGTTGCGCCCCGCGCCGTACATGCAGTCAATCGCGAACTTGAAACCGGCTTTGGCGATCTTGTCCATGTCAGCAAACTTGCAGATGGCGGCGACATGGGGCGTGATGAGATCAACTTCTTCGATTTTCGCCCGTGTGCCTTGGGGCATCGTGCCGGCGCCCACCTCGGCTTCAATCTGCGCGATGATGGCCGGCGTGGCCGAGCCACCGTAGGTGGCCTTGAACTTCACGCCGTTCCAGTCCCAGGGATTGTGGCTGGAAGTAATCATCACGCCGCCGGCGGTGCGCTGGGTTTTCACCGCGTAAGAGAGCGCGGGCGTGGAGGTGTAGTCGTTGGCGATTTTCACCGCGATGCCCGCTTGGGCGATCACTTCCGCCGTGGCCTGGGCGAAGCGGCGCGAACCAAAGCGCGTATCGTAGCCAATCACCAGCCC
This sequence comes from Terriglobia bacterium, assembly GCA_041486545.1. Taxonomy (GTDB): domain Bacteria; phylum Acidobacteriota; class Terriglobia; order Terriglobales; family Acidobacteriaceae; genus Angelobacter. Next base: position 11,139 of record JBGPLR010000021.1, on the reverse strand, counting down.
GAGCGAAGGATCTTCTTTCTTGAGGACGTAAGCGGCAATCGCTCCGGCTACACGACGCACGTTTTCAAAGGTGTAATCGTCGGCGATCACGCCGCGCCAGCCGTCGGTACCAAATTTAATTTCCGTGGTCATCCATCCCCTTCATTGCCGCCTGGTCAAGGCAAAGCTGGCAATCACGTTATCAAAAACGGTCTGGTCTTGCTTGTAGTATTGCTCAGGTGTGCGCAGGTAGAGATCGTATTCCACATCGTCGCGCAGCAGCTCGATGAAGTCTTCCACCATCCAGGTTCTCGACTTAGCGTCAAGATAGCGGGCAACAATGCGCTCGCCCTTCAGGCCGGCCACGCTGACGGAAGCACGCTTGCGGATTTCCATCTTCCTGCCGCGGCTCCTCTTGCGAATCCGATCCAGATGACTCTTGACCGCCTCAGACAGGTTCACGGGAAAAATGTGTGCAGCGTAGCCTGCGTAGGCCTCAATGTGCCGCTCAGGTTCACCTTGGCGCGACTCGGGGCCGAGAGGAATGATCCGCCCGTGATCAGACATGCAGGTGCAACCGTCAGGACCTTCTATACAGCCTGCCGAATTCCAGAAGCCTTTCAAGCCCTGAGGGATCACGATGCGGAAACCGTAGGAGTAGTTCTGATACATACCTGTCCAAGCGCGGGCGTCAGGACACGTAGAGCTTTTTTCTGACTTACTTCCCCGGGGAGATTGGTCCTGGCCAGATTGGGCCGGGCAGTTAGCCGCAGCCAAAGCAAGAAGAAGGGCAAGAATGGATTTCATACGCTATAGAACATTTACGTCAGGTCCGTCATTTTTTTGTCGGTCAAGTATTTCACAATCTTGCCGACGTCCTGGGAATGCTCGCGGGTGGTTACCAGGATGGCGTCTTCGGTCTCCACCACCACCAGATCATGCACGCCCACCGCGGCGACGAATTTCCCGGGCGCATAAATATAGTTGCCCGTAGCGTTCGCGGCGTAGACGCCTTGCCCCTGCACCACGTTTCCGGCGTCCGGCTTTTGCCTGGCCGCATGATGATCATACAAAGCAGCCCACGACCCCAGATCGTTCCAGCCGAAGTCAGCGCGCAGGCAGAACAAGTTGGACGCATGTTCGCCCTTGGCCGAGCGCGGTTCCAGCACCGCATAATCAATGCTGATGTTCTCGCACTTGGGGTAGAGCCGCGCATAAGTCCTGGCAAAAGTCTTCTTGCCCCAGGACCCGGCGATTTCAGCCAGATACGGCGCAGTTTCAGAGAGATGTTCTCGCAGGGCGTCCGTCAGAGTGCGCGCGCTCCACACAAACATCCCGCTGTTCCAGTAATAATTTCCTGCCGCGACAAGTTCTCCCGCCTTCTGCTGGTTGGGCTTTTCGATAAACCGCTTCACGCGAAACAGATCGCCTTCGAGTTTTTCACCGGCCTCAATGTAGCCGTAGCCGGTCTCGGCGCGGGAAGGCTGGATACCCATCACCACCATGTTCCCTGGCTTGGCCGCGATTGCGATGGCTTGCCGCAAGACTTTGCGGAAGTTTTTTTCGTCGCCGATTACATGGTCGGACGGGAACATGCCGATGATCGCGTCGGGATCAAGCCGCGCCAGCAGAAATGCCGCCAGGCCGATGGCCGGAGCAGTATTGCGCGGAGCCGGTTCCACCACGATCTGTTTCGACGGCACCGCGGGAAGCTGCCGCCTGATCTCCTTGCCTAAATGCTCATTGCTGATGATCCAGATATCTTTCGCCGAACTCAACGGCAACAGACGTTTCACCGTCTGCTGCAGCATTGTCTGGGCGCCGGCGCCGGCGTCGTTCAAGGCCAACACCTGTTTGGCGCGCTTGCGGCGCGACCGCGGCCAGAACCGCGTGCCTGCTCCTCCAGCGAGGATTACGGGATAGAAGTGGTTGGACAAATAAGAAACTCCAGGTCGGCAGCAAGTATTTAGTACTTAGTATTTAGTACTTGGCCTTTAGCAAAAACTGAAAAGCCACGACCAGCCATATCCAAATACTAACTACTAACTACTAACTACTCGTTTTCGGTTCCCCTACCGGCTCCACCGGCAGCGACGCGCATAAAAACTCCACGTCCCACTGCGGTTTCAGGATAAACCGTTCCACCGCCGCGGGCACCACCACAGCTTCGCCGGCGGAAAATGTCACCGGCGCTGCGCCTTCGGCGGCAATCACCGCGCAGCCACGCGTCGCTACCAGACACCACATGCTGCGCACCGCATGCTTCGGACGCTGGAACTGCCACGGCTGCGCCAGCACGAACTTGTCTACGATGAAGCTGGGCGACGTGATCAGGTTCACTTGGGCTTTACCCTGGTGCTCTTCCGCTGTTCCAGCGGCGACTCGCCCGGCGTGCGTCTGCTCCTTGGCCGCGCGCAAGCCGGCGTCAACGTGCAATTCGCGAGGGCGCCCGTAATCGTACAAGCGGTACGTGGTGTCAGAATTCTGTTGCGTCTCCACAATCACCGAGCCCGGACCAATGGCGTGGATGGTCCCGGCATCCACGTAATACATGTCACCCGCGCGCACCTCAATCCAGTTCAGCAATTGCTCCATGCGCGCGTCGCGGATGGCCTGCTCCACATCCGCTTTACTGGTTCCCGGCTTCAGGCCCAGTCCGATCCGCGCACCGGGCTGTGCCCGCAATACATACCAGCATTCGTTTTTGCCGTTGGGTTGGCCGGCGAGGCGCGCAGCTGCCTCGTCAGGGTGCACCTGGACGGAGAGCTTGTCCTGGGGAAAAAGAAATTTGATGAGCAGAGGAAAGCGCGACAGGTCTTCCACCATGTCGCCCAGCAGCCGCGCCTCGAATCTGCGGCACATATATCCCAGCGCCCGCCCGGCGAATTCGCCGTTGGCCACTTTGCATAGGTCCGCGGTGAGCCAGGCTTCGCCGATGGGATTGCCGGTGACCTCGCGCGCGTAAAAAGGAGAGAGATCACGCGTGCCCCAAACGCGCTCGTGAAATTCCGGTTGCAGAAGTAATGGATAGAGATCAAGCATGGGCGACGGCCAGAAACGCGGGCGCTACTTTGAATTCAATTAACTTTGGACTCACAGTTTGGCGAACCACGCGCGCATCCGTTCCAGGCCGCGCACAATTTCGCCGGATGACGTTGCGTACGACAAGCGAATGTGTTCTTTTGTGCCGAAGGCCTCGCCCGGCACGGTGACCACGTGGGCCTCATGCAGCAGGCGCTTGGCGACTTCCGCCGCAGAGTTGATCCCCGCTTTGCCAAAGTAGGCTGACACGTTGGGGTACACGTAAAACGCGCCGTCCGGCTTCACGCAGGTAATGCCGGGGATCTTGCTCAACGCCGCCAGAGTCTGGTCACGCAGGCGGATGTACTCGGCCTTCATGTCGGCCACGCATTGCTGCGGTCCGTTCAGCGCCGCAACGCCGGCTTTCTGCACCATGTGCGCCGTGCTCGATGTGCTTTGGCTCTGCAGCTTGGACATGGCGTTCACAATCGGCGCCGGCGCCAGAGCAAATCCCAGCCGCCAGCCGGTCATGGCGTAAGTTTTCGACAGCGACCCGGCAATAACCAGGTGTTCGCGCACGTCACTGACCGACCCGGCGGAGAAATTCTTGTCGCGATAGTTGAGATACACGTAGCACTCGTCGGCAATCACGTAAATCCCGCGCTTGTGGGCCATCCGCAGAATGGCGGTGAAGTCTTCCGGCGTCAGCACCGCGCCGCTGGGATTATTGGGGCTGTTGATGATCATGGCCCGCGTGCGCGGCGTGATCTTGCGCTCAATCATCTCCGGCGTCAGGCGGAATCCGCCGGCCTCTTGGGTCTGCGCGTAAACGCATTTGCCGCCCGCGTATTCAATGATGTCTTTGAAGGAAACCCAGTAGGGCACGGGGACAATCACTTCATCGCCATGGTCCACCAGGACCTGGACGGCGTTGAACAGCGCCAGCTTTCCGCCGGTGGAAGCAATGGTTTCTTCCGGTTTGTAGCCGGTGCCAAAGTCGGCGGCGTGACGTTTCACCAGCGCGGAACGCAGTTCCGGGATGCCGGGCACCACCGTGTAGCGGGTGAAGTCCTGCTGGATGGCGGCGATGGCCGCATCCTTTATATGTTGCGGCGTGGAAAAATGCGGCTCGCCGGCGCCGAACTCCACCAGGTCAGCGCCCGCAGCTTTCAGCTTGGCGGCCTCCGCCACCACGGCCATGGTGGCTGAAACCTCAATGCGGTTGATGCGGTCAGCGAACTGTTTAACAGCCGGAAGAGTCGCCATGAAAATCCCTCACGTCTTCATTTGTCTAACGCGGCACTGGCCGCGGTCTCTAGCGCGGCGCCGGCGCCGCGTCTTTAGCGCAGCCTTAGCCGCTGTGTTTGGCTGCAGCACCGTTGATCTTTTCCAGGAGCCTTTGTTCCACCAGCTCCGGCACCAGGTCGCGCACGGAGCCTCCGAGCTGGCAAACTTCTTTCACCAGGCGCGAACTTACGTAAGAATAAGCTTCCGCCGGCATCATGAAAACCGTTTCAATCTGGGGAGCGAGTTTGCGGTTTAGAAGGGCCATGCGAAGTTCATATTCGTAATCGCTGATGGCGCGGATGCCGCGCAAAACCGCTTTGGCTTCCATGCGCGCGGCGTAATCCACCAGCAGCCCTTCAAACGTATCCACGCGGACGTTGCCGTAGCGCCGCACCATCTCTTCCAGCATGTCCATGCGCTCGGCCACGCTGAACAGGGGAGGCTCTTTTTCCGCGTTGCGCAGAATGGCCACAATCAGCTCATCGAAAATCTTGCTGCCCCTCTCGATCAAGTCGAGATGGCCGTTGGTCAGCGGGTCAAAGGATCCCGGATAAATTGCGCGTATGTTCTTCAAAGAGTGCCTGCTCAGTAACTCCTGATTCTATGATGGATCAAGTCCGGCAGCAAATCCGGGCGGCCGGGACCCGTTTTCTTTCCCTTTGTATCGTAGAATGAACTCAAGTAAGGTTATAGAATTCAATCTCGTGTCCGTTAATCAAACACTTCTCGCGAAACTAAGAATGCCACGGAGGCCGTCCTGGACCCAGGAGGCCCTGCTTTTTGCGCGGAATTTTCTGCAGCACCCCAGGATGCTGGGTTCGCTGATCCCCAGCAGCCATTTTCTGGTCGAGCGCATGCTGGGAAGTGTGGACTGGGAACGCGCCCGCACCGTTGTGGAGTACGGGCCGGGCGTAGGCACTTTCACCGCACAGATTCTGCGCCGCATGTCGCCGCAGGCGCGCCTGATCGTGTTTGAAATGAACCAGGACTTTGTCCGCTATCTCCAACGAACGTTTCCTGATCCGCGCTTGCACGTGATACACGCGTCGGCGGAACATGCACGAAGGGAGTTGCACAAGCTCGACGTGGATGGAGTGGACTACGTCATCTCATGCGTGCCGTTCACCACCATGCCTGCCGGCCGGCGCAACAAGATCTTGCGCGAAACCCGCAAGATCCTGAATCACGATGGCAGCTTTCTGGCTTATCAGTACACCCGGGCGCTGCTGCCTCACCTGCGCAGCCATTTCTCTCTGGTTCGCCAGGACTTTGAACCCCTCAATATCCCACCCGCCAGGCTTTTCTGTTGCACGCAGGAAACTGCGGCATTCCCGGAACCATCAAGCCGCCTGTGATGAGACGCTTTCCGGTGTTCGCCTCCCGCTGAGGCGCACCACCAGAGCCAGCACGGCCAACCCGCCCAAAATCGATGCCAATGGCCGCCGCTCAATCGCAGCCACTTTCCCCTAGGTGCCAGCGACGACGATTTATTCCCTGCCGGCAATATCGCCGCCGTTGTACATTGGTTCCGAGTGTCACTTGCAACGATCTTTAGCATCATCATGAGGGGATTCTCCATGCGCTCTTTCGTCGCCTTATTTGCCGTGCTGTTGCTGGCCGCAGTTCCAGCTCAGTGCATCGGGCAAGTTCAGCCAAAAGCTGACGGCCAACAAACCGCTCCCAACATCGCCGGAGACTGGCAAGGCACGCTTTCTGCCGCGGGAGCGGAGTTGCATTTGGTCCTGCACATCGCCCAGAGCGCTGACGGCAGCTTCAAGTCCACCCTGGACAGCGTGGACCAGGGCGCGAACGGCCTGGTGGTTACCGCCATGTCATTCACCGGCGGCAAGCTGAGCTTTGCCGTCGCGTCCGTCAACGGCGCCTACGAAGGCAAGGTCAACGCTGCCGCAACCCTGATTGAAGGCACGTGGACGCAAGGCATTCCCCTGGCGCTCAACTTCAAGCGCGCGGTGAAGCCCTCTGACGCTGACGGCGCGTGGGCGGGCACTCTGGAAACAGGCACCGCGAAATTACGCCTGGTGCTCCACATCACCACCACGCCCGATGGCATGACCGCGTCCATGATCAGCCTGGACCAAGGCGGCAGCGCCATCCCGGCAAGCTCGGTCAAGCTGGATGGGGCCAGCGTAAAGCTGGAGTTCTCGCTGGTGGGCGGCGCATTTTCCGGCACGCTCGCCAAAGACCTGGCGTCGATAGACGGCACGTGGAGCCAGGGCGGCGCCACTCTTCCCCTGGCGCTCAAGAAGACGGACATGACGGCTGGGTTGCTGGCTCCGGCAGTTCGGCCGCAGGACCCCAAGAAGCCGTATCCGTATCGCGAAGAAGAGCTGACCTATGAAAACAAGGCGGCGGGAGTGACGCTGGCTGCCACGCTGACCATCCCGGCGGGCAAGGGCCCCTTTCCCGCTGTGCTGCTGGTTACCGGTTCCGGCCCGCAGAACCGCAACGAAGAATTGATGGGACACCGGCCGTTTCTGGTTCTGGCGGACTACCTCACGCGCCACGGCATCGCCGTCCTGCGCGCCGATGATCGCGGCACCGCCAAGTCCACCGGCAACTTTGCCACCGCCACCACGCTGGACTTTGCCGGCGACGCGGAAGCCGGCATCGCGTACCTGAAGACGCGGCCGGAAGTGAACGCAAAGAAAATCGGCCTGATCGGTCACAGCGAAGGCGGAGTCATTGCGCCCATGATCGCGGCACGCAACGCGGACGTGGCTTTTATCGTGATGATGGCAGGCACCGGCGTCCCCGGCGACCTGATCATTGCGGAGCAAACCAAACTGATCGCCGAAGCCAACGGCGTCAAAAGCGACGCCGCGGAAAAAGCCTCGGCCCGGCAACTGGAACTGCTGGCGCTGGTCAAGCAGGAGAAGAACGACGCCGTTCTGGAAACAAAGTTGAAGGAAAAGCTGGCGGGCCAGGTGCCAGAAGCGCAGGCGGGCGCGGCCATCAAGCAACTGATCTCACCCTGGATGCGTTATTTCATCATCTACGATCCGGCCACGGCGTTGCGAAAAGTGAAATGCCCGGTGCTGGTGCTGAACGGAGAGAAAGATCTGCAGGTACCGCCGAAGCAGAACCTGCCGCCCATTCGCGCGGCGCTGGAGGCCGCCGGCAACAAACATTTTGAAATTGACGAGATGCCCGGCCTGAACCATCTTTTCCAGACAGCCAAAACCGGCTCGCCGGGCGAGTACGCGCAAATTGAAGAGACCATGTCTCCGGCGGCACTTGAGAAGATGGCGAGCTGGATTGGGAAACAGTGAACAGCTTTGATGATTGGGTAATTGGGGGATCCTTCGCTTCGCTCAGGATTTCGCCTGCGGACTCCCGCTTCGCTCACGCCCGCACCCGGCTCAAATTACCAAACTACTCATTTACCCAATCCCTTCTTGCGGCCCCACGGTGAGCACCGGGCACGGTGCGTCAGCGATCACTTTGGCCGCCGTTGGCCACAGGAGATGCGAGTTGAGCCTGGCGGGTTCGGGGTGGCGCGCGCCCAGAACAATCAAGTCCGGGCGGACCTTGGCGGCGGCCCCCAGGATCGCGTCCGCCGCCAGTCCGAACTCAACCATGAACTGCGGCTTGCTCCGCGGCTGGCTGCCTTCCGCAAATAACGACGCAAATTGCTTTTCCGTGGGCACCTCCGGCTGCCAGTGCCGGGCCGCAGGAATGTCCGGGTGGGCGTACTCGTTCAGCTCTTCAGGGTTGACGGCCTTGATCTGCTCCTGGATCTTGTCGTGGACGGCGTGCACCACGGTCAGCGCGGCCTGAAAATCATTGGCCAGCCACGCGGCATAGGCGGGCGCGGAAGAATGCGCGTCAAAATCCGTGGCCAGCAGGATGCGCGCGATTTTAAGTTCCTGAACATCCTCAAACTTCACGTCCGGACCAACGGTCAGCACCGGGCAAGCGACGTTGCGCAGCACGTCTTCCGCAATGGACCCGAAGAGCATCCGGTCCAGGCCTTTGCGTCCGTGGGTCCCCAGGACCACCAGATCAATCTCGCGCCGGGAGATCACTTCACGGATTAATTCCCAAATGGCGCCGTGGCGCAACGGGACCTGCGTGGGCAGTCCCTGAAAAAGTTTTCGAAGGGCGTCGGTAGGATGTTGCGATGCGTCCGGAAGCTCGCGGAAGGTGATGTCCAGCGGTTCCGGCTCCAGCAGTTGGTACGAATACTCGCCACCCACGTGGATGGCATGCAGCTGCGATCCGTGCTTTTTCGCCAGCGCCCGCGCGTACTGCAACGCCGTCTCCGACGCCGGAGTGAGGTCGGTGGCCAGAAGTATGTTCTTCAGGGAAAGAGAAATGGCGGGTTCAATCAGCTTCATGTTACACCTCAAAAAGCTGCTATTAGTCTAGGAAGGAGGCGCACACGGAAGATGTGACGGCTATCACGCGGGTGGTGGGAGAAGCGGCTGAGTAAACATCCCCTCAGGCTGACCGCAGCAGTTCTACTTTTGGGGCCTAGTCTCTTTAGTCGCGAAAGATCGGCGGGGCGTCGTCCATCTCAAAGTGCTCGGCGCGCTCTAACTGGGGAATGCTCTGCAGCAGCCGCAAGCAGCGGTTCCAGCGCAGCAAAGCATCGTCATTGTCTTTAGGACGGACTTTCTCGGCCTGCTCAAAGCATTCCATGGCCTTTTCAAAGCTGGCCGCCAGGCTGTGCGCCAGGTGTCCGGCGCGCATCTGGGCTTTGGCGCGGCGCTCATACAAGATGCCCAGGTAATACGCGCGCTCGTAGGGACTGGCGAGTTTTTCAAAGCAGGATTGCGCTTCCTGCTGGCGGTCAGCCGAGGCGCCGGTGAACTGGTCAGTTAGGGCCAAACCCAACATGCGCAACGCCAGTTGATTCTCAGGGTCGGCAGCCAGAATGTCGCGGCAGATGGATTCGGCTTCCTCCGCCTGGTTCAGGTAGCGGTAATGCTGGACCTTGGCCAACGCTTCAGCAACGCCGTTCTTGGAAATGGTCTTGAATAGGCGATCCATGGTTCAACCTCACAGCGCAATTGGGGCAATCTTTCTGACCCGCAAGACTCACCTTTATTCTAGTCCGCTTTGGGCGCGCCGCGTATCTTCCGCACCAGCCGCAAAATGGGATCATAAAACTCATCCACCACCCGCTCTTTCAGGGGGATGATGGCGTTGTCGGTGATGTGGATCTCTTCCGGACAAACTTCCGTGCAGCACTTGGTGATGTTGCAGAAGCCAATGCCCATGGCGTCTTTGAGCAATTGGGTGCGGGAAACGCCGTCCAGCGGATGCATCTCCAGGCTGGCGGTGCGGACAAAGAACCGCGGCCCGGCGAACTCCGCTTTTTTGTCGTGGTCGCGCAGGACGTGGCAGACGTTCTGGCAGAGAAAACATTCGATGCACTTGCGGAATTCCTGCACGCGGTCCACGTCTTTCTGCTGCATCTTCCACTTCACGCCCGGCTTGGGGCTGAAGGGCGGAATCTTTTTGTTGACCTCGTAGTTCCAGGAAACGTCAGTGACCAGGTCCTTGATGACCGGGAAACTCTTCATCGGCGCGACGGTTATGGGCTTGTCCTGGGGCAGCGCGTCCATGCGGGTCTTGCACATCAGGCGCGGACGGCCGTTGACCTCCGCCGAACACGAGCCGCACTTCCCCGCCTTGCAGTTCCAGCGGACGGCGAGGTCGGGCTCCAGATGTCCTTGGATGTAATGGATCGCGTCGAGGACCACCATGCCAGGGGTGATGGGCACGGTGTATTGCTTGGGGCTGCCGGATTCTTTGTCGCCTCGAAAGACCTCGAGGATTGCGTCGGGCATCATGCCTCCGTTGGATTTTTCAAGACGTACTTAACATCACGGCATCCCCAAGGGCGTCAAACGAGCAAGCGAACTCATCAGCTTGCGAGTAGCCCTAAGGGACCTTTGCGTCGCTGCGACAAACAGAACCAAGCACGAGGTCCCTCCGTCCTACTCGCGCACTGGTGCAAGCGTGCGCTCGCTTCACGGCCGTCGGGATGACGCGTGAATAGAGAATCAATGCGCTTTTCATCGCATCCGTCATCGCAAATCTAAATCCTCTGTTGCTATTCTTCCGCCAAAATCTGCTTCAAGTCAGCCGGCAGCTCTTTGGTCGCGACTTGCCGCAACTTCATGCTGTCGCCGTCGCGCGAGATCAAGTTGTTCTGCGCGCCCCAGCCGGCGTCGTCCAGCTTGGGATAATCAATGCGGCTGTGCGCGCCGCGGCTCTCTTTGCGGGCCAGCGCGCTGCGGGTCACGGCCTCTGAAACCACCAGCATGGCCTTTAAATCGCGCGCCAGATGCCAGCCGGGATTAAAGAGCCGCGAGCCTTCCACGCGGACCTTGGCCGCTCGGGCTTGCAGCTTTTCCAGTTCGCCCATGGCCTTGGTCATGTCTTCTTCCGTACGGAAGATGCCCACCAGGTTCTGCATGACTTCCTGCAGGTCGCGATGAACGGCGTACGGGCTTTCGCCCTGGCCGCGATCAAACGGCGCCAGCATGTCACGCTCGGCTTCAGCGATTTGGGCATCGTCGAGCGTGCCTTGCGAAGCTTTCTTGGCATATTCCGCCGCGCCCAGTCCGGCGCGACGCCCAAACACCAGCAAGTCAGAAAGTGAATTGCCACCCAAACGATTCGCTCCGTGCAATCCTGCCGCGGCCTCGCCGGCGGCAAACAGCCCGGGCAGCGACGACTGCGCGGTCTCGGCTTCCACGCGTATGCCGCCCATCATGTAGTGGCAGGTGGGACCAACTTCCATGGGGCCTTTGGTGATATCCACGTCCGCCAGTTCCTTGAACTGGTGGTACATGCTGGGCAGCTTCTGCTTCACGTACT
>JBGPLR010000020.1:0-15740 GCA_041486545.1 Terriglobia bacterium | reverse complement strand
GCCGGCACGCGGCGGCGCATACGCAGCAAGCCGCGGATCTGGTCTTCCGCCACCGCCTTCATCCCGGGATACGCCATGGCGGAGATGAAATGCTCATCGTCCATGGGATAGCGCTTGCGGTAGGTGCGGTACGGAATGATCACGTCATCATCGCCGCCGCCCAGCGTGGTGTTCTTCTTCTTCTCAAACACGCCAATTACCGTGTAGGTGTTGCCGTCAATCTGGATCTGCCTGCCCACGCCGCTCTCATTGGGAAACAGGGCCTTGGCCACGTCAAAGCCCAGGGCTACCACGTCAGCGCGATGCAGGTCTTCCGCTTCGCCAAAGAACCGCCCGTCCTGGATGGCGCCGTTGTCCACTTCCACGTAACTGGGAATGCCTCCGTAGAAATTGTTCAGCGTGACTTCCTTGCCTTTGTAGCGGGCAATCCGCTGCGCCTGTGGTCCCTGGCCCTGGCGTTGGAACACTGAGACGCTCACGTTCTTCACCGCCGGACATTCATCGCGGATGGCCATGGCGTCCTCCATGGTCAGCGGCTTGCGCTGGCGCTCTTCCGCGGACAGCCGGGCATGAAACCCAAAATCAAAGCGGAACACCCACAGATTGTTGACGCCAAATTCGTTCAGCGACGCCTGCACGTTGCTCTCAAAACCGATCAGGATGGACGCCACCACAATCGCCACTGCTACCCCAACCACCACTCCCAGCACCGTCAGGAACGAACGCACCTTATGTGTGCGAATGGTTTCCAGCGCCATCCTGACATTTTCCGCAAGCAGTTTTGATCGCATCATGGCTTAGGTCTCAAACCTCAGCGCTTCGATTGGATTGAGTTTGGAGGCCTTGAACGCCGGATACGCCCCGAAAAACAGCCCTACGGCACTGGAAAAAATCACCGATCCCAGCACCGCGAACAGCGGCACTCTCATCGGCACCGGCGTAAGGGCGCCAATCAGGAACGCGATGATGAAGGCCACGGCCACGCCGATGACCCCGCCCACCCCGGACATCACTGAGGCTTCCACCATGAACTGCAGCAGCACGTCGCGCCGCGTTGCGCCCAGCGACTTGCGCACGCCGATCTCCCGCGTGCGCTCCGTCACGCTGGCCAGCATGATGTTCATCACCACGATTCCGCCGATCAGCACAAAGATCAAAACGATGCCCACGGAAGCATTGGCCAGAGTCCCCGTCAGGTTCTGCCACAGGCCCATCACGGACGAGGGCTCAATCAGCCCAAAGTTGTCGTCGTCTTTCGGCTTGATGTGGCGGTGCGCGCGCATCAGTTGCTTGGCCTCATCCTCCGCCGCCGCCATCCATTCCTGCTTTACCGCCTGGATCTGGATGGACCCGCTCTCCAGGTTGCCGTAGAACTTTCGGTAGGTCATCACCGGGATGATGGCGAACTGGTCCTGTGATTGCCCGAACGTTGTGCCCAGCTCCTTGGCCACTCCCACCACTTCGTAAGGCTTGCCGTCCAGCATCACCGCTTTGCCCAGCGGATCGGTGCCATCAAACAAACGCTTGGCCAACTCGTGCCCGATCATCGCCACGTCGGCGCGGTGTTCATTATCTCCGTCCGTCACGTACCTGCCGAACTCCGGCTCCTGCAGCCCAATCTCACCCATGTTGGCCGTGACGCCCAGAATGCGCACGTCTTCCAGGTCCTTGGTCTGGTACTTGGATTTGGCCAGCCGGCCCTGCCGGAAGCCCACGTTCTTGGCCAGATTCATGTTGTCGCGGACAAACTCATAGTCTTCCCAGGTCACCTTCTTGTTGACTCGCTGCAGCTTGTTGAATTGCTCCTGGCTGGTAATGATGGGGTACTGGGTGATCAGAAAAACATTGGCCCCGAAGTTCGCCACCTTGTCAGCGATGTACTTGTTGCTGCCCGACACCAGCGCCACCACCACCAGCAGCGTGGCCACCGAAAGAATCATCCCCAGCAATGTCAGGAAGGAACGCAGTTTGTGCGTGCGCAGGGTTTCCAGCGCAATCAGCGTCGGCTCCTTGAGCGCAATGCGGCGGCGGCGTGGGTTAGGGGGTTCCATCAGTAGGGCTTCAGGTAGTCAGTTGAAAGTTTATAACTTCTCCCCCTGTTTGAAAGACGAAAATAACGCCTGAATAGTTTCAGTTTCGCACAAATAAACCGTTTCACCCTGCTTGGACTCCCCGTTCAAGCTTCCGTTTGACGATTCTTGTCCACTCAGCGAGAATAGAAGGATACAGCGTGGGCCTGTGGCGCAGCTGGGAGCGCGCTTCCATGGCATGGAAGAGGTCGTCGGTTCGATCCCGACCAGGTCCACCAAACTATCTTCATTGAAAAAGACATACCTGCGGCGTATCGCCACTCGATCGCTGCATTCCCAGAATGATACTCAAAACAAACTTCACGGCCTCCGCGCATCCAGCCGGCAAAAGGCTTTACAATGGCAGCACGAGATCTGGTCATCGCTGTGCTCTAAGGTATCTGTTGTAAGAATTCTTACGCGACAGACCTCGGACGGGACCCCGGGCTGTACTCTTCTAACTCCAGGCCGTTTGGATTCAAGGTATCCTTATTGTTTCCTGATGGTGGCGCCAGATAAGTCCTTCCATCTCAAGCGGATAGGCGCTTGCAGGGCGATGGGTCCTAGCCCGTCCCTCAGCTTGCCGGGGATTTAGATCAATAGCTTTTTCGATTTGCGGTTTTTGGACCAGGCCTGAATCGAACCTAAAGCACCTTTCAAGGAATCAATTCGGTTCGGGACTTCTGTAACTTTCGAACCGGCGGCCGGAACGTTATGATCTTTGCATGGCAACCCAGGCGCGCACACGGACAGCACCCCCAATGACCATGAAACCCGCGCAGGAAAGGGCCATCTTCAGGCGCTGGCAACGCTACCGGCTGAATCTCCCGATTCGCCTCATCGTTGCCCGGGATGAAAGCACCCGCATCAGTGAAGCCCGCGCCAATGACATCAGTGACGGCGGCATGCTGGTGTTTGCCGGCATTGAACTTCGCGCTGACGACAAGGTGTTCGTGGAGTTCACCCCGCCCTACTCCAGCGGCCCCGTCCGCGCTCCCGGCGTGATACGCCACCGCCGCGGCTACTATTACGGCGTGGAGTTCCTGGGCGCGAACCCGGAAGACAAAGAACAGACTGACCGCTTTCGCAACCTGCTCAAGCTCGCTGCCGGAAGATAAACATCCCGCCTTGGCCCTTCCCGGTATTCATTATCAACGGCAGTAGTGTGCGCCGCGTGTTGCGGCTTATCATGGACGCCATGCGCAAGAAAGTTCTCCTGTCCTGGAGCAGCGGAAAAGACAGTGCGTGGAGCTTGCACCTTCTACGCCAGCAGGATGAATACGAAATCATCGGGCTGCTCACCACCATCAATACAGAGTTTGACCGCGTCGCCATGCACAGCACGCGCCGTGTCCTGCTGGAGATGCAGGCCCGCGCCGCCGGACTTCCCCTACAGGCTGTGCCGCTGCCCTGGCCATGTTCCAACGATGAATACGAGCGCATCATGAAGACCGCCTGCGAACTGGCCGTCAGCCAGGGAGCCGAGGTCATCGCCTTAGGCGATCTCTTTCTGCAGGACATTCGCGCTTATCGCGAACGCCAGTTACAGGGCGCCGGTCTTGCGCCCATCTTCCCTCTCTGGGAACTTCCAACGGGACCATTGGCGCGTGACATGGTGCTTGGCGGCCTGCGCGCCAAACTTGTGTGTGTTGATCCCGCCAAGCTCTCGCCTGACTTCGCCGGACGCGAGTTCGATGAACAACTCCTGGCGGATCTTCCCCGCGGCGTTGATCCCTGCGGAGAGAATGGCGAATTCCATACCTGCGTTTACGCCGGACCCATGTTTGACCGGAAGATCGCAGTCACCCTAGGCGAGCGCGTCCAGCGAGACGGCTTTTGCTATTGCGATGTCTTACCCCAAAGTTGAGAAACGCATCTCATCCCATGTTCTTGGGCTGCGTCATGCAGCAAATGAAGTTGCGTATTGCCGGGAAACATCCCGGCTATGGTAGCGCGAAAGCTTCTGTTGTGGAATGCCGGTCTGGCGGACTGTGATGGAAGCCCCCTGAACAGGCCGCCAAATGCCTAATACGCCTGAACTACCTGCGCGCATGCTCCGCCCGCGCGAGCGATGCCGTAATTGAGCGCCACGCCGCGAGAGTTGCCACGGGAATCGCTCAGACGCGCCCTCACCAGGTGAAAGCACTGTTGCTGGCCTTCTCCGCCGAGTTTGATTTTCTGGTGAAACGTTCCATCGGCTGCAATGGCCACATACTCGCCCTGCGGATACCAATTGTCGGTGAACACTTCCACCCGCACGAACCATCCGGCTTGTGCGCCGGTGACGACGCCTTCCAGCATCATGTCGCGGTCGTTGACCGTGGAGCCGCTCTCGGGTAAGAGGATGCGAATGTTCGGAGCGCTCGCCGTTGAATTCTGCGCGAGTGCGGTGGCCTCAGCCGTGGCCGGCCGCGCGTAAATCTCAATGGGATGGCCCAGTACGGGATCCACCGCCCGCATTTTCAATTCATACCCGCCGAGCAGCGGACGAATCGCCGCGTCCATGCGGCGGGCTTCTGCGCCCATGCCGCCATCCAGCACTATGTAACTGAAAGTTTTGTCCTTGACCGCTGCTTTGTACGCTTCTTCGTCGAAAATAGTCTGGCCGGCGGCGTCGTGATAAGCAATGTGCATGGGATCAGTGATCTGCCCCTGGCCCAGCGGCGGATGGGAGTAATAACGGAACACCGTATCATCCACCAGCACCTGGTCCTGCGGTGTGAGGCGTCCTTCAAAGTACGCCAGCACCGGAGCGGTGTTGGGCCAGAAGACGAACTGTTCAAGGCTCTGTGCTTTGCCCAGCAAGCCGGCGCCTAACGCCAGCGCTAAAACCACTGACGTTCCCCATGTCAGCTGCGCGCCATGGTTGTGCGGTACGAACCGGCGGACCAAAAATACCACTCCAGCGACCGCCGCCGGCGCCAGGAAAAGCATGGCGTAATTTACGTGCTTCCAATAGTCGTAATCAGCGTGCGACTGCCACTGGAACCCCAGCACCACCAGCGCTCCCACCCACATCCACGCCACGCGGGCCCGCCACGCCTTCTGGCCGAAGGCCAACATGCTCAGCCCCGCCAGCAGCCAGAAGTCCCAGCGGGAAAAGATATAGATGGCCAGAGCATCGGGCGCGCGCAGAGAGCTGTACCCTGAACCGTAACGCAGCAGATGCAGCAGATCGGCCGAATACAGCGTCCAGTAAGCGGCACACGCAGCGAACAACGGCAGAGCGAAGATCAGCGCCGCCTTGCGGCCCTTCCACAACGCCAGGATGACCAGGAACGGAAAATAAATCGCGACCAGATACTTGCACAAGAATGCCGCGAACAGGAACAACGATGCCAGGGCCCAATGGCGCTTCTTGTTTCCCTGCCAGGCGCAAGCGAAGGCCCAGAGCGCCAGGGCAAAGAAACAGATGGAGCCGGAGTCGCGGGTGGCGATTCTGGAAGCCAGAAGGGCCGGCCCCAGGATGGCCATCACCGCAGCCGCGCCTAACCCCACGGGTTTGGAAAACACGCGGCTGGCAAAACCATACGTCGCAGCGACGGTGAGCGTTCCCATGGCTGCCGCCAGTTCGCGCAGACCCAGCAGGCCGGCGACGCGGTCAGCGATCGCGGCCATGGCCGGCCACAGATACCAGCCAAAAGTCCACTGCAAAGGCGTGGCCATGGGCGCTTCAAAATGGTGCGCCAGAAACATCCGCCCGTACACTACATACACGGATTCATCCATGTAAGCGGTGTTGTACAGCGGGCTGCGCATGCGAAAGTACGCGGCGGCCACCAGGATCACCATTAGCGCCATCGCGCGCTCCAGCCCCAGCCGGTCCGGTTCTGGGGCGGACGCCTGTGGACGGCGCTCCAGCCGCTCGCCGATCGCCGGCTTCGCGTGTACCGGTTTGTCTAGAAGTAGTGTCGGCATGTGAACTGATACAGGTGGCGGTTTAAAGCGTTGAAGACGTTCAGATACTCATAGCCAAACGTCAGGTCATTCATGGGTGTGGCGCGCCAGAACAGGTGCGTGCCCGCGCTGTAAGCGAACTGCCGGTTAGCGAATGAAGCCGTGTCTGTCTCAACATTCTGCACGCCGGCCGTGGCGGTTGCGTCCCATCCCACGTCCTTGCGGAAGTGGTGGGACATGCTCAACACGCCCTGGTTCAACAGATAGCGCGTTGGGCTGAAATAGCCGCCGGTCTTGCTGGATAGCGGCAACGCGCTCTGGACGTCAGCATCGTGGGCAAAGCTGGTGTAGTTCACGCCATACGCCATGCGCACGTACGGGCGATCACTGCGCAACGACTTGCCGACTTGCCCTTCAAAAGAGTAACGGCGGTTGGCGTCCAGGTTTTGTCCGGTATAAACGCCGTCGGTGTAGTCCACGTACATGTCGTATTTGTGCGCGGAGTTGTAGTAGCTCACGCCCAGCGTTGCCAGGTTGGTTTGGACCTGCCCCAGAAACAGGCCGCCCACATCAAACCCGCGGCGCGAGAGCCGCGACTCTTCCACCGGCTGCCGCAGGAACGCAAACTTCAGCACCGTGGAAGAAACCGGCTTGTAACGCACGTCGGCGCCACCGTTGAAGTTGACGGGCGCGTTGTTGAAAGTCTCCGCCCCCACCTGAAAATGACTGGTGAGTTTGTCGCTGGTCTCGGAATCGAGACTGGCGGCGAAATCGTTGGTATTGAAGCCTTGACCAGCGCCGTCAAACAGAGTCGGCCGGTACGTGAACGTAAGCCGGTTGCCGGGCGTTAACGGCGTGGACACGGACAGTCCAAAACGGTCGTAAGCTAGATCGCGTTCGCGGCGGTCGCTGTAGCCCAGTTCCACATACGTTCCCAGGCCGCGATGAATGTCCTGCCGCGTATCGGCAAATCCCGGGCCTATGGTGCCGCCCACGTCGGCGATGGCCTGGCGCGCTTCTTCATATTTGTGCAAGCCAACGTTGGCCCGGGCCAGTTCCAAACGGGCGCGGGCGTCAGAGGGCTCCGCTGCTTGGGCTTGTTTGGCCAGCGACCGCGCTTCCGCGTAGTGGCCTTTCCAATTCAGGATCTCCGCTTTGCCCCGCAGCGCTGCAACATTCTTCGGGTCCTTGGCAAGAGCGCGATCATACAGCACCAGAGCTTCGGTGCTAAGACCTCGCCAGGAAAGCAACTGCGCTTTACCGGTAAGGGCCCGTACCTCGTCTGGATTCTCCTGCAGCACCTGGTCGTAGCGGACCAGCGCCTTGGCGCGTCCCGTGCTGGACCAGGAAAGCACGTCGCCTGAACCAATCAGCAACTCAACGTTTTCCGGATCACGTTTTAGACCCTGTTCGTAAAGTTCCATGGCTTGCGGGCGCGTAGCGTCACTCCAGCTCCAAATCTGGGCCAGGCGCAGCCGCGCGGAAACCGCTTCCGGATGCGCTGCCAGAATCTGTTGCAGGCGGGCCACTGCGCCTGCCCGGGTTTGCGAATTCCAGCTCAGAAGTTCGGCGTACGCGCCGCAATACTCCGGGTTGCCGCTGCTCAAGTCGCAAGCGCGAAGCAGCAGGCCGAGAGCCTCATTGCGGCCGCCGGCTTGCCAGCTTTTCATGGAACCGAGTTTGTACAGAGCGGCCGAGTTCGTAGGCTCCTGCCGCACCACCTGCTCCAGCAACGGGACGGCTTCCTGCCACTTCCCTTGCGCCTCCAGCCGGCTGGCGCGTTCATAGAGCGTTGCGCTGGACTCTTGCCCCTGTGCCACAGCTGAACCACCCATCACTCCAGCAACCTGCAGAAGAAAACTGGCAAATACAATTAAGCGGACTTTCATGCCTCTTCTCCTTCGCGGCTGGCTTGCGTCAGGCTCAGCAGTTCTCCTTCTTTGGGAGCAATCTCCCAGAAAAGATATTTGGAGATCTCATCCTGGTCGGTAGGCGCAATCTCATCGAAGCGGATTCCGTTGGAGATCTTCATGGAACCCTTCACCCGATAAGTATGGTTGCGCACCACCTTGCCCTGCGCCCGCACCACGTGGTTGGGAAGCACCAGTTCCAGGTCCACGTTGGTGCCCGGCACAATGCTGTCTTCCAGCGTCACCGAAACGCCTGAACGGTTCAGGTTGCGGGCGAAATTCTCAATGGCCACTGGCCCATGCCCGTTGGCGTAAGAAACTTTCATCGGGATGTCCAGATGCGCGCGGAACCGGTAGCCTGACCGGGCCTCTTTGCGCTCCATCGAACGCCACAAGACCAGGCTCATCGTGAGCATGAATACCACGCTCCAGAAGATGTTTACGGTCAAGGCCCAGAAGAAATATCCCCACAGGGCCACGTGTTGTATGCGCAGGATGCCCACCGCCAGCGAGAGACCCAGCATAACCACAAGGCACAGCGGCAGAATCATCTCGGTCAGGCGGGCAGCAGCCGCCTGCGCCTTGGGCGTGACTTTGAACAGCATGCCGCGCTGGAAGAACCCGCCGACACTCTTCATCAGGACGTGCATCTTCAGCAGGTTGAAGTATTCGCCCATCAGGAAATTGCGCACTCCGCCCTGCATGATCATGGAACAGGCCAGGTTCAGGCAGAAGTACGGCAGGAAATAATTGGCGTACGAAAGAGGATCGGTCACCAGTGCGAATACGCCGAACAGCAGCGAGACGATCGGCGTGACCACCTGAAACAGCTTGATCCAACTCATCCAATAGAAATAGAAGGAGCCCAGGTAGCAGATTTTCTGGGCCACAGTAAGGTCTTTGCTGCGGAAAGGCTTTTCCGCGCGCAACACCTGCATGGAGCCTTGACCCCAGCGCTGCCATTGTGTGGCAAAACCGGTAAAAGTCTGCGGCGCCAGGCCGCGGGCCAAAGTGCGGTTGTAGTACACCACGCGCCATTGCTTCTTCTGCAGGCGCAGGCTGGTGTGCATGTCTTCCGTGATGGTTTCCGTGGGGAAACCGCCAATTTCTTCCAGAGCCGCCCGCCGTACCATTCCCGGGCTGCCGCAATAAAAGGCCGCGTTGTGGCGGTCTTTGCCCGGCTGGATCACGCTGAAGAACAGTTCCTGCTGCTGCCAGCCGGCGCGGGTCTTCCAATTCACCAGGTGCTGGAAGGAATCCATGTTGTAGAAATCCTGCGCGCCTTGCACAATGGCCACGCTGGGATCAGCAAAGAACCCGATGGTGTCTTCAATCAGATGCGGTGACGCCACGTGGTCGGCGTCCAGGGTGACAATAAATTCGCCGCTGGTCTGCTGCAGCGCGTTGTTCAGGTTGCCGGCCTTGGCATGCTTGCCGTTGATTCGGAAAATGTAGCCGCATCCGAACTCTTCCGCCAATTTGCGGACTTCCGGGCGATTGCCGTCGTCCAGGACGTAAGTCTTGTGCGGATAGCCAATGTTCACCGCGCACAGCACCGTCTCCCGCAAAAGTTCAACCGGTTCGTTGTAGGTGGGAATAAAAACGTCCACCGTGCGGCCAGTCAAGGGGGGCATACGCGTGTAGCGTGTCGGGTTCCAGGCGATAAAGTAGAAGAGCAGGCTTTCAAAAAAACTCAGACTCTCAGCAACCAGGAACGCGTAAAAAAAGATGCGAGCTGCCGGATTCACGGTATACAGCGCGCGCCAGTAGAAGTAGCGAAGGCTGAAGGCCGTCGCCACGACAATGGCCAAGCGCATGGCCGCCAATTTGAGCTGGTTCTGTGAACCCAGCTTGGCTATCGGCTTTACCCTGGTCCGACTTTTTACGGTTTCTTCCCCGATTGCGGGAATCGTAGAAAACCTATTTGCGTGGCCTCCGTCAGGCCAAGTCATCCGTCTCACGTCCGTGCTCACTTCCTGCCCAAAGAGCTCCATACCCGGAATGGTACATTGTCCTTTGGTACATGTCCTTTTTCACACTTTAACACAGCCTGCGCCCTTTGCAAGTGAAATGTGTTGCGTTTGAGCTGCAACACAACATACATACCTAAGGGAAGAGTAACGAGGAGAAGAGCATCAAGGCAGTGACCCGGGTCACTGCTACGTCAAACGGCCATCACACGGGGGATTTGCTTGTTAAAGCATTTATTATCTTATGCTTACAAAAATAGAGTCTCCCGCACGCGGATAGGGCAGGAGGAGCTTGCCGTGCCCAACTGAGCAGTGCAAGTCATTGGCCGGCGTCCAGTCTTGGCCGGCGTCCAGTCTTGGTCACGAAAGAGGAACCATTGGTGAAAAGGAACGCGTCCAGCAGCGATTGGTGGGGCTGGTCGTGCCTGGTCGAGCGACGGCAAGCGAACGCTATTTGTTGCCGACGTCTTCGGGTTTAAGGCCGGCTTTCTTGAGCCTCTGTGCCTGGAACTGACTAAATCCCTGCTGGAGCCTTAAGAACTCTTTGCGCAACGTTTCTTGCCGTTCAACTCTCCGGTTGAACTCCAGCACAATCTGATGTCCCTGAATCACCACTTCTCCGTTCACTTCGTGCATACTCGCCTGGTGTGCGCGAGCAAACTGGTACTCGTCATCCAACGAGTCGACCCACGCTTTCTCTGCAGCCACAGTATTGGACCGCCTGGCCATCGTCTCCTGGATCCCCCGGTCAAAGCCTTTTTCCAGCTCCTCGCGCTCAGAATTTGAGGACGCCGTAGAGGCCAATACATGGCGCAAATCCGCAATGATATGTGCCAGTTCCTGTTCCTGGCCAGCGTCAAGGTCGAAGACAGCGTGAATTTGCTTGAGCGCCAGGTCTCCCACCTCCGGTTGGACAAAGGACTCCGCACTGTTGAGGTCCTTGACGGCACTGGTGTCCATGACGTTGACTTTCTCCGAATAGTCTTTGTTGGCCTGGACCATCTTTTTGAATTCAGCACGCAACGCATCTTCCATTTTGCGGCGGCCGGGAAGTATCGAATGGCGAGCCGGTTGCAGTCCGGCAGCCTCGCGCATAAGTCGGCCGGCCATCTCCTCCCCAGACTCCGGTTTTATCGATCCAAGGTTGCTTACCAGGTTGCCGCCCGCAAAGATAAAGGCGACAGAGCAGAAAACCCAGGCAAAGGTCCTGGGGTTCCGCACCTTTTTTCGGCCCGCGATCAGGTAGGCGATCAGGAAAGGAATTCCAATAGCACCCAGCAGCGAACCAATCAGATAGCCGGCGACCTGGGCTGGCGGGCCCGTCCAGTTGAGTGTCGCAACAACTGCGGCGGCAATAGCCAGGAGAACCGCCAAAACTATTGCAATGATTGCCAGGGCGCTCGCGGGCTTAGGCCCCGCTGCAACCGGGGGAGGTGGCAGGGCTGCTGCGTCCACGGACTGCAACGGCTTCCCGCATGACGCGCAATATCCAAAAGCACTGGTATTGTCTACACCGCAATGGGGGCAGATCATGGGCCACGTCTATATCACATGCTGGCGTCCACGCCAATCTTATAGTTTTCCACTGGCGAATACAGAATGGGGCCCGGCACCCGGTGCGGATGGCTTACGCGCCGCCGTGGGACCTGTGGTCGAACTGCGGGTCAACCGCCTTGCGTGCGGTCTCTACGCCGAAGACCGGTAGCCGCGGGTCGTTCAGCAACCCAATCTGCTTGAGCACCAACGCCTGGTCCCAATAGATATGCTCATGCGCCAGCTTGCCGTCACGGAATTTCACGATGGCCACCAGCGGGACTTCCACCCGGCGATTGGTAGGCGGAACGCCGGGCAACATCCAGGGCATCTCCTGGGTGTGGGTAAAGGAGAAGATCATCTCGTCCACCAACTGGTCTTCGCCCACGGTGCGCGAAATCGGCGTAAGCGTGGTGTCCGGCGGCATGTTGGGAATAAAGTCCCGCGAATAGAAAGCTCGCAGAGCGTTCTTGCCGTAACCGCCGGTCATCACCGGAATGTGGTTGACGTAGGCGTCGTCCACCATGGTGTCCAGCGTGGATTCAGTGTCGCGGGTTGCGAACTCGTGCCTGGTGTGTTCTTCCCAAAGTTGTGCGAGGTCCGGCTTCGGCATGGCCAGGATTATATGCGCGCAGAGCGCTCACGCCCTCACCGATACCACGACTTTCCCCGTGGACTTCCTCTCCCGCAGCGCTTGCAGCGCCTGTGCGGTATGTTCCAGGTCGAACTGAAGCGAAACATGCGGCTTGATCTTGCCTTCTCCAAACCAGCGGAAGAGTTGAGCAAACGACGAAATCAACAGCTCCGGTTTGTTCTTCTGGTAAGAACCCCAGTAGAAGCCGATGACGTCAATATTTTTGACCAGCACAATATTGGCAGGAATTTGCGGGACGCGTCCGGCCGCGAAGCCGATGACAATGATCCTGCCGCCCCAGGCGATGGAGCGCAGCGCGGCATCGAACGCGTCGCCGCCCACGGGATCGTAGATCACGTCGGCGCCGCGTCCGCCGGTAATGGCCTTTACGCGTTCGCGGATGTCTTCTTTTGAATAATCAATCAGGTGATCGGCGCCGTGCTGCTTGGCTACCGCAAGTTTGTCCGCGCTGCCCGCGCACGCGATGACCCTGGCTCCCATGGCTTTGCCAATCTCCACCGCGGTCAAACCCACACCACCCGCCGCGCCGGTGACCAGCAGCCACTCGCCGGGCTGGAGCCGCGCGCGCCACTCCAAGGCGCCGTGCGAAGTTCCGTAAGCCACGGGAAAAGCAGCGGCGCTGGCAAAATCCATGCCATCAGGAATGCGCAAGACCTTGGCGGCGTCCACCACGGCTTCTTCTGCGTATGCGCCCAAGCCGGTGAGCGCCATCACGCGGTCGCCCGCTTTGATTCCGCTCACGCCAGCGCCAACTTCAGTCACCACGCCTGCGGCCTCAGCGCCGGGGATGAAGGGAAACGCGGGCTTCTCCTGGTACTGGCCGGCGATGAGCAGCAGATCGGCAAAATTCACGCCCGCAGCATGAACCGCCAGCCGCACCGCGCCTTCACGCATTGCCGGAGCGGGGATTTCCCCCACCACCAGCTTTTCCTCGCCGCCCCACTCCTTGCAAAGTACCGCGCGCATATTCGTCTCCAGTACGGAAGCGACATTCTACCGGAAATCCGATGCCAAAGACGCCTGCGCGCGGCGTTATGGTTTTGACACGGGCGGGTTGTAATCTACCTTGGCCTCATACGCAACTTTCTCCCAGCGAAACTTCCGCAGACTTGTCAAGCCCTGATCTCGAACTGTGAATCCCGCCGATTCTCGCCCCAGCCTGCTCCTCCGGCGAGCAGCGCAGTTTTTTGCATCGAACCAGCGGCTCTGCCAATCTAACCCGGGTTCGGTGTAATCTGCTCCTAACTGTTTTAATGCCAACCGTCTGTTGATGACCAATTATGAGACTTCTCTACACATACTCGAAGCAATACTGGAAGCTGATCACGCTGGCCCTGGTCCTGGCGGCCACCAACCAGGTCTTCTCTCTTCTGGACCCGCTGATTTTTCGCCACGTGATTGACAACTACGCAACGCAACACAACAAGTACACGCAGGCGCAGTTCATCCGCGGAGCGGGATGGCTGCTGCTGGCGGCGGTGGGCGTGGCGTTTGTCTCGCGCGTGGCCAAGAACTTCCAGGATTATTTCGTCAACGTGATTGTCCAGCGCCTGGGCGCAAAGATGTACTCTGACGGAATCCACCACTCCCTGGACCTGCCCTACCAGGTGTTTGAAGACCAGCGCAGCGGCGAGACGCTGGGCAAGCTGCAAAAAGTCCGCCTGGACGTGGAGAAGTTTTTCAACGCCGCCATCAACACGCTGTTCACGTCGCTGGTGGGCGTGATTTTTGTGGTCATCTACGCCCTTAGCGTGCACTGGGCCATTGTTCCGGCGTTTCTGATCGCGGTGCCGGTGCTGGGCGTAATGAGTTCGATCCTGAGCCGGCGCATCAAGGTGATCCAGAAGACCATTGTGGCGGAGACCACGGCTCTGGCGGGGTCCACCACGGAGTCTCTGCGCAACATTGAGCTGGTCAAGAGCCTGGGGCTGGCGCGCCAGGAAGTGGCCCGCCTGAACGGCGTGACGGAAAAGATCCTTCAGCTGGAACTGAAGAAAGTGAAATTCCTGCGCAGCCTCAGCTTTATACAGGGCACCCTGGTCAACGCCATGCGCACCACGCTGCTGTTCCTGATGCTCTACCTGATCTTCCTGCAACAGATCACGGTGGGCCAGTTCTTCTCGCTGATGATCTATTCCTTTTTCATTTTCACGCCGCTGCAGGAACTGGGGAACATCATCAACACGTTCCGCGAAACGGAAGTCTCGCTGCAGAATTTCCAGACCATCCTGGACACGCCGCGCGACCCCAAGCCGGAAAACCCCGAGCCATTCAAGGAGTTGATGACTCTGCAATTCGACCAGGTCAGCTTCCGCCATCTCACGGCCGCGGCGCTGGCCCTGGACAAGATCAACTTTACCGCCGCGCGTGGCGATACCATCGCTTTCGTCGGACCATCTGGCGCGGGCAAATCCACGCTGGTCAAGCTGCTGGTGGGGCTCTATGCCCCGCATGCGGGCGAGATCCTGTACAACGGCATCGCGTCAACGCGGCTGGATCTGGACGATCTACGGGAGCGCATCGGCTTTGTCACCCAGGACACGCAGCTTTTCTCCGGCTCGATTCGCGAAAACCTGCTGTTTGTAAATCCTGGGGCGACCGACGCCGAATGTCTGGAAGTCCTGCGCAAAGCGGCGGCGGACAGCCTGCTGGCCCGTGCTGACCGCGGCCTGGACACGCTGATCGGCGAAGGCGGCGTAAAAGTCTCAGGCGGTGAGAAGCAACGGCTCTCCATCGCCCGGGCGCTCTTGCGCCATCCGCAGCTTCTGGTCTTTGACGAAGCCACGTCTTCGCTTGATTCGCTCACGGAAGAAGAAATCACCCGCACCATTCGCGACGTGGCCAGCGGACAGGAAGCCATCACCATCCTGATTGCTCACCGCCTGTCCACCATCATGCACGCTGACCGCATTTACGTCCTGGAGCGTGGCCGCATCGCCGAATCCGGGCGGCACTCGAAACTGCTGGAACAGAAAGGCCTGTATTACGCCATGTGGCGCCAGCAGGTGGGCGAGCGCAAAGTGGAAGAAGCCGGTGTGGCGGGGTAAAGGCGTGGACAATATAAATGCAACATTTGTAGGTATTAATGGGCACGTTGACGCAAAAGGATATTTGGTGGGTTCAGCGAAGCGCTAACTTGATGGCCTTTTTCGTATCAGTCGGTACGTCGTCTAAACCAAGAATCCAACCAAGATAGTCGTCGTCCTGCTTGGCGACGCGCGATAGCGGAAGCCCGTTATACTTGCCCTTTGCAAATATGACCTTTCCGTCGCGCGTCGAGAACCAGTGCCCTGAGTCCACGTACTTGCTTGGGCGTGCCTTTTCCATCCACTCGGATAACTCTTCAACTGACGGTGGTAGCGCGTACTTCTCTACCTGCGCTTGAAGGACTCGCCAAGTCGCGCAAGCGTCATCCAAGGCGGAATGCGCTTGGTCATGCTTCGAATTGCAATAGAACCTTACTGCATCTGACAGAGTCCGTTGCTCGTGGAAGTGGTAGATATCTTTAACGTCGATAATGTGAAGGCCTTCCGTCGAAAACTCTATCCTGGCCCGCCTAAATTCATTTTCTAGCAACCGGATATCGAAACTCTTGACGTTGTATCCGACGATATCGCAACCGCGTATGAATTTGTGCACTTGTCGAGCGATGGCTTTGAAGCTTGGCTTGTGGGCAACATCTTTGTTCGTAATGCCGTGCACTTCT
>JBGPLR010000019.1:0-16304 GCA_041486545.1 Terriglobia bacterium | reverse complement strand
GTGGTCGGTGATGCCGGTCTTGATCCGTACCGGCGTCAGAGTCTGGTCAGGAAGCAGCTTCCATACCACCTGGGTTTCACTGCGCGCACTTTGGCCCTCGCCAGCCTGGGCTGGGGGCCTTGCGGCAGGAGCGCCACCCGGCCGGCCTTTGGCTGCCGGGGCGTTGTCTGCTTTGGCCGTCTGCGCTCGCGGTCCACTGCTCTCGGGGATTCCGTACTTTTGGTAGAGCGCGCGGATTTCTTCAGGAGACAAATCCGGCTTGTAACGCAGCGCGCCGTTCGGGACCTTGGCCACATTGGCCACGGTGGCCACCGGGATGGTCACGTAAGCGGTCATGCCGGGAAAGAGCTTCAGGTCCGGATTGTTGAAGTCAATGATGGTGTCATAGGTCACCACGTTCTGCACCACGGTGGAATTCATGCGCACCTGGGAAACCACGCCGGAGAATGTGTCGCGCGGGTAGGCATCCACCTTGAACGAAACTTTCTGCCCGGCGCGAATCTGTCCGACATCAGACTCATCGGTCTTGGCGTAGACCTGCATCTTGGTGAGGTCTTGCGCGATGGTGAACAGGGTAGGAGCCTGGAGCGAAGCCGCCACCGTCTGGCCTACGTCCACGTTGCGCGCCACCACGGTGCCGTCAATGGGCGCGTGGATGGTGGTGTAATCCAGGTTGGTCTGCGAAACCCGCACCGCCGCCTGCTTCTGCAGGACCTGGGCGCGCGCCTGTTGCTCCTGGGCCAGCGCGCCAGACACCTGGGCTTCCGCGCTTTCGGCGTTGGCCTTGGCCAGATCCAGCGCTTGCGGGCTGATCACGCCTTGCTGGGCAAGGCCCAGTCCGCGCGCATAATCAGCTTTGGTCTGGACCGCATTGGCCCGGGCCTTGACGGTATTGGCCACGGCCACCGCCAGATTGGCCTTGGCATTTTCCAGGTCGGCTTTGGCCTGCTCCAGCGCGCCCACAAACAGCGCCGGATCAATCTGCGCGACCAACTGGCCCTTCTTCACATGCGAGTTGAAGTCAGCGTACAGCCTGGCGATGGTCCCTGAAACCTGCGAGCCCACCTGCACGGTGATCACCGCGTTGATGGTGCCGGTGGCTTCCACCACTTGTTTGATGTCGCCCTGCTCAACCCGCGCAGTGTAGTACTGCACCGGGCCCTTGCTGCGCAGCATGAAGGCGGCAACGGTCGCCACGCCCAACAGCAGCAGGACGGCAATCAGGATTCTGCTCTTTGTGAGCTTCACGGGTTCGCTGTTTCCCTGAGAGATGGGTCTTAACGAACCATCATACTCAATCCAGCCGCGGATTGGGACTCACTCTGGAGGAGTGCGGGAAGGAGAAGGTCTTTGTTGAGGGAAGTGTTTTCCTTAAGTCGTCATCCCGAGCTCCGTCAATGAGGACGCGCTGTTTTCAGCGTCCGAATAGGAGCGAGGGACCTTGCGTCTTCTGAGGCTTAATCAAGTGATTGGGCAGCACAAGGTCCCTCCGGCCTACTCGCGCGCTGATGACAACGCGCGCTCGTCTTACGGCCGTCGGGATGACGAATCAATCGATGATTGATGAGGGCAATTCCCTCTGCAAGCCTCTGAACCCGGGCACTTCTAGCAGCCTGCCGCAGGGCTAGAGGCCTGGTTCAACCCATTGCAGGCCAATATGGACGCCGGAAAATCGCTAATACAGGTCGCACGCCGCCGGAGGGGCGAACAGGCGCGATTGCAGCGCTTTTTCCAGGGCCGCGGAGCAAGCCAGCTCTTGCTTCTTGCGGGCCACGAACCTGGGGTTGGCGGAGACCTGGGCGATCGCCCGCGGCAAGGTATCTTTTCCCGTCCTCTTGGCGGCTTCAGCGGAAATCGCACGCGTGTAGTCGTTGAAGTTCTGGCTGTGCTTGAGTTGGTACCTTTGCAGGAAGATGAACGCATCGGCGTCGTCTTCTGACTGGGCAGCATCATGGCAGGCGGCCATCTTCACTTTTACGTCAGCCTGCTGGGCCTGCAGCAGGTCCACGGAAGAGGGGAACTCCCAGCTTCCCGCATTGATGGCCTTCAACGCCGCCAGCGACGCCTTGGAAAACGGTTCAGACAACTTCACTTGCCCGACAACGGCCAGGGCCGCACACGCAAGGGTGATCACAACGAGCAGACTTCTCAAGGGTTTCTTCACGTCTTCCAGTCTATCGCGGCGCAGGATGTTTGCAGGAACAAAGAAGTGATTGTCCCTTAGATACCTTATTGTGGATGTCCTGCCCTATTTTGGAGTTGCCCGGATTACTCACATTGGGCCCATTCGCAGCCAGGCTACTCACAGCGAAGCGAAACCATAGGGTCAGTGCGCGCTGCGCGCCGTGCAGGAAAGAAGATGGCCAGCAGGGTGACGAAAGCCAGCAGCCCGGTGATGACGGCAAAGGTCAGCGGGTCGGCGGCGCCGATTCCGAACAGCAAGCTGCGCATGAAGCGGGCGGCCACCAGCGCCAACCCTGCCCCGGCGCCCACTCCGATCAGCGTCATCAACATGCCGCGCTGCAGGACCAGGTTGAGGATGCTTCGCGGCGTTGCTCCCAGCGCCATGCGGATCCCGATCTCACGCGTTCCCTGGTTTACTAAATAAGAAATCACACTGTAGGTCCCGACGGCGGCCAAACCCAAGGCAAACAGCGCAAACATGGAAAGCAGAGTCATGGAAAAGCGGCGTTCCGCCAGCGACGCGGCCACGCGCTGCTGCATGGTGAGCACGTTGTAGAGCGGAAGGTCGGAATCAAGTTCATGAATTTCTCTTCGCACCGCGGAGGTCAGCGCTGCCGGCGCAGACCCGCTGCGCAACACCACGTTCATGGCGCGGACGGGATACTGCGTCTGCGGGACGTAGTAAGCGATGCGCGAGTCGGCGTCCAGCGTGTACTGCTTGATGCGCCCGACGATCCCCACCACGAGGATCCAGTTGGCTTTGTCATTCAAGCCGCCGAAGTGGAAGCGCTTGCCCAGCGCGTCCTGTCCCGGCCACATCTGCTGCGCCATGTATTCGTCCACCACGGCCACGCGCGGCGAATCCGGAGTGTCCTGGTCGCTGAACAACCGGCCTTTGAGCAGCGGAATCTGCATGGCTTCAAAATAATGTCCGGCGGAAATTCGAATATCGGCGTTGATGAAGTTTTCGCCCGGCGCGGGAGCGCGGCCTTCCACGGTGATGGGCCCCCAGGCAAACATCTGGCTGAGCGGCAGGTGGGAAACAGCGCCGGCGGAACTGACTCCGGGCAAACGTTCCAGCCGCTCCCAGAGTTGATGATAGGTTTGCAGCACGGCTTGTTTGTCGCCGTAGCGGCGGCCGCTCATGGTGAGTTCGAGAGTGAGCACGCTGTTGGCGTTGAATCCCGGCGAAACGTTCTGCAGGCGGGCAAAGCTGCGAATCAACAGTCCGGCGGCCACCAGCACCACCACGGACAATGCGAGTTCGGCGATGACCAGCAGCCGGCGCAGGGAGTTGCCGCGTCCCCAGACGGCGCTGGCGCCCGAGGCTCCGCGCGATGCGTCCTGCAAATTGGATTGCACGTCGCGCCGGCAAACTCGCAGCGCCGGCGCCAGGCCAAAAATGATTCCGGCGAAGACGGACAGACCCAGGGTGAACAGCAAGACTTCACCGTTGATGGCGATCTCATGCAGCCGGGGAATTCTTTTCGCGCCCAGCACGCGCACCAGTTGCAGGCTGAGGGCGGAGAACAGCACGCCGAGCACGCCGCCCACCAGCGCGAGCGCCACGCTTTCCGTGAGCAACTGGCGCAGGAGCCGCTTGCGGCTTGCGCCCAGGGCAGCGCGGATGGCAATTTCCTTCTGCCGCGCCAGCGCGCGCGAAAGCAGGAGATTGGCCACGTTGACGCACGCAATGAGCAGCACCAGACCCACCGCGCCGGACATCAGGCGCAGCGGGACGCGGACGTCGCCCACAACCTGCTCAAGCAGCGGCACCACGCCGAAGGTGAGTCCGCCGTTGGGCGGGTAGAGGTCGGGGAAGTCATGGCGCAAGCGCGCAGTGAGCGTGTCCATTTCCGCTTGCGCCTGGCGCGCGGTGACTCCGGGCTTCAACTTGGCGACGATGTTGTAGTCTTCATGCCCGCGATTGGACGCCGCGTCGGCGGCCATCGGCAAAGGCAGAAGGACTTCGGCATCTTCCGCGCCGTCCAGCGTGGGCATGACTTCGCGCGGCAGAGAAAAAGACTGCGGCAGCACGCCGACAATCTGGTAAGTCTTGCCGTTCATGGTGAGCGATTTTCCCATCACCCGCGGGTCCGCGCCGTAACGCCGCAGCCACGTGCCGTGGCCCAGGACCGCCACACCCGCGCCGCCGGGGACGTCATCCTGCGCGGTGAACAGACGGCCGTGTTCGGCGTGGCCGCCCAGCATCGGCAACAAGTTGGATGACACCAGGATGGCGCCGATCCGCTCCGGCTCGCCGTCACCGGTAAGGTTCTGTACGCCTCCGATGGCGATGGCCACGTCGGCAAAGCTCTTGGTGGAATTCTTGACGTCAAAATATTGCGCGGTGGAAAACCAATCCTGCGTGATGTTCAGGCCGGGCGAGCGATTCCAGAGAATCGCCAGCCGGTCCGCGTCTTTATAGGGCAGCGGATTCAGGAACAGCGCGCTGGTCACGCTGAAGATGGTGGTGTTGGCCCCGATGCCAATCATCAATGACAGCACGGCGGCCAGCGCGAAACCGGGATTCTTGGCGAGACCGCGGAAAGCGTAAGTGAGGTCTTTGAGCAGCGTGTTCATCGGGGGTTCAGGGAACGGCGTTCGGAAAGATGACGGCCCCCTAGCATAGACGAACGGGCGCGCCGCTTGTCAACGTCAGACCGGCTTGTTCAGACCAAGTTTGCTCCGCGGGAACGGGTACTGGTCAAACCAGCTTAACGCGAACGCGCTTGACCTCTGCCGAGCCATCGGCGTTGCGCTGCGTGATGGCGTGGGTGGCGCTCCACGGAACTTTGCCCTCAGGCGATGGTTCCACGGCCTCGCCGCGAACCAGCAGGTCCTTGACAAAGCGTTGCTGGGCGCTACCGCTGGCCGCAATACCCTCTGCAGCAGGGAGCGTGGCCTGTGGTTTGGCCGGGGAAGAACCTGCTTTCTTCGCCTTGGCCTTGGTCAGGCCACGCTTCGGCTTTTTTTTATCTGCCTTTGTTGCCACAAATGAGACTCCTAAGCCTCACTCTACTCTGACCTCCAGCGGTGGTCAAACCCGCAGTCAAAAGTGATCCGTTTCAATGTGAGTTCGCCGCCCTTCTCCAAAATCATGTGCGTTTTGAAGCTGTAAGGATGCGCCAGCCCTGACTCGCGGCGAGCGTGCTGGCCCGTGTCCACGTGTCCGCGCTGGAACAGATCCTCGGTGTAGGACTCCGCCGCAGCATGGCCTGAGGTCGGCTCCAGAGGCCCCAAGGCCAGCGATGAGGACGTCACCGCCAGGCTCCTGGGCTCGTCTGCCGCGGCAACTCTGAGTCCGCCGGCCTTCAGCCCGTATTGGCTTGCATTGATGGAAATGAACGGCAGCTGGGCAGCGCGCTTGGCAACCTCCGGGATGGCCGCAAAGGCCCTGGTGGCGCCGCGTTTGGCCGCGGACACCATGGCTCCAGCTTGCAGGGACAGAATGCCGCGTCGAACGAAAGCGCTGGTCAGCACGTCACGATACTTCCCGTTGAACGGAGCGCCTTCAGCAAAGTCAATCATGTGCGCCGCTACCTGGCTGTAGTAGTCGGCCACCACCGGGGCAGCCAGCACACCACCCACCAGAATGCTGCCCATGTCCTGGCTGGCCTGGGCCAACTCGGCAGACCCGGCGGCCCCGCCCAGCTTGCGGAACATTCCCGCCAGAGCGTCCAGAAAAGCTGCGCTGAACACGCGCGAGAAGGAATGGGGCTCTGAGGAGAGCTGAGACGCCGGCGCCGACGGAGGCAGCGTCTGCGGATCGCGGTAAAAGAACGAATTGACGGCGTTGCGCAGGCAGTCCGAATCCACGGCATCAGGATGCTGGACCCGAATGGCGGCTCCGAGCTGTTCCGCCAGCCGTGACAGCCGGGAGGCGCGATTGACTGTTCCATCGGTCTCCGTCAGCAACTGCGCCCGGAAGGAGGGAACCTGCAGCGCCGAGAGCATGCCGCTCATGTCCCCCATGGATTCGTGGAAGGCGGCAGCTTCAATGGACTGGGCGTCCCACAACTGCGGGCGCAGGGCATCCAGGATGGCGTGCCCCATTTCATGACAGGTCACGTCCGGGCTTTCCCCGGAAAAATAAACCCGGCCTTTCACCGTATCGTGGAAAAAGTGGAGTCCCGGAGCATCTCCGCCGTCCCCGCGGGTGTAAAAGGCGTTGAGGTCCACACCAGAGTCCAAGGCAACTGGCAGAACCTTGCCCACCTGCCAGGATGTGCCTTTGGGCACAACGCTTCCCCAGAAATCCGCAGTTCGCCGCAGAGCACAAGCCGCAGCGTAGTACAGAAAGCTGGTGGTCCCGGGCTGATAAATCTGGGGCGCGGGAGCGGCGTCACTGATCTTGAAAGGCAGCGGCGTAGCGGATTGATTGGGCGCCGGGACTGTGATCGGCGTCAAAGCGGGTTGGGACTGCGGTTCCCCTGGATCATCTTCCCAGCAGGCTACCGTAGCCTGCCCTGTTGGAATCGGGGGTCCTTTGGGCGCCGGTTTCTTGGGTGCCGGTTTTTTTGGCGCCGGTTTTTTTGATTTTTTCTTGCTTGCCATGAAAAGCCTCCAGTCTTAGATTGCGTTGGTTGACAGGGCCCTATGTAAGTGTCTGAATTTGGCAGCCTCTCCTTATACAGTGCATAAAGCGCGCAAAGCGTTACAAACGAGC
The DNA here is from genome assembly GCA_041486545.1 of Terriglobia bacterium. Lineage (GTDB taxonomy): Bacteria > Acidobacteriota > Terriglobia > Terriglobales > Acidobacteriaceae > Angelobacter. The sequence goes on along the minus strand of JBGPLR010000019.1, from coordinate 9,451 downwards.
AGGGCAAGAATCCAATTTTTCCGCCGGAGCCAGTTTTTCCGCCGAAGGAGGACGGTTGCGGCCTCATCCCTCGGAGGATGATTTTGTAAACGCTCCATGCCGTCCCGCGCCGGATGAGAATCTGGCCGCGCCGGATTGGCCTTCGCCGGAGTTCAGCGTCTCCAATCCGCGCTTGAGTTCGTTGCGGCGGGCATCGTCCCAGGAAAGCGACCATTGTTCGATCGCTGACAGCCGGTCGCCACGCAAGCCTTGTTGCGGAAACGCGGCGAGCGCGCGGGCCAACTCCATCGCGGCTTCCAGCGATTGGCCTTTCTCCACCACGCGATTTACCAGCCCCATCTGCAAAGCTTCATCGGCGTGCACGGCACGGCCGGTGAGAATCATGTCCAGCGCCCGGCCGTGACCGATGATGCGCGGCAGGCGCACCGTGCCCAGATCAATCAGGGGCACGCCGAAGCGGCGGTTGAACACGCCCAGCACGGCATCGCGCGCGGCGATGCGCAGATCGCACCACAGAGCCAGTTCCAGTCCCCCGGCCACGGCGTGTCCCTCAATGGCTGCAATCACCGGCTTGCTCATCTGCAGCCAGGTGGGGCCCATGGGGCCGGCGCCGGCAGGATCCACCGGAGGACGGCGGCCTTCGGCGATTTCACGCAGGTCAGCCCCGGCGCAGAACGTTCCGCCAGCGCCGGTGAGGATGGCCACGTTCAAGCCGGCATCGCAGTCAAATGCCTGGAAGGCTTTGCTCAACGCCAGCGCCGTGGCTGAATCAACTGCGTTGCGTGCCTGCGGACGGTTGATGGTGACGGTGAGAATGTTTCCGTCGCGCTTGGTATCCACTGAAAGCATCTCTTGTTTCATAGCGACTATTCGCCGGTCTTCTGTTCGCCGGTCTTTTTCTCGCAGATATTCTTACCGCAAATCTTCTTACCGCAAATCTTCTGTCCGCAGATCTTCTGTCCGCAGATCAGTGTCATCTGTGTGAATCAGTGGTGAGACGTTCCTCCGACAGATTGCAAGCGAGAGATTTCAGTCAGCCCAGCTGCCACCTCGCCAATCCGCCCCAGCGCGGTTTTGATTTTCTCCACTTCGTAGCCCACGGTGATGCGCAAATGATGTTCCGTTCCCAGGTACGCGCCCGGAGCCACCAATACGGAAGCTTTTTCGCGAATGTGATTGGCGAGTTGGACCGACGGCACATCAAAGTTGTAGCCGACGAAGGCAATCGAAGTAGCGACGGCTTGTTGCACAGAAAAGCGGCCCTCTTGTTCGCTCACCCAGTTGGCCAGGACGGCATGGCCTTCACGCGAGAGTTTCTTCTGGCGGTCGAGCAGCACTTTGCGTTTCTGCGGCTCCAGCGCGATCTCCGCCAGCTTCATGCTCGGGCCGGCGGCGGCGATGACGGCGTATTCGTGCCGCCGCCACAGGTCTTCCACCATCTGCGATGAAGCCACCGCCCAGCCGATGCGCAGCCCGGCCAGGCCATAAGCTTTCGACAGACTATTGACGCAGATCAGCTTGTCATACATGCCCCAGAAGGACGGCGTTTCCGGCGATTGCAGCTCGGTACCGCGATAGACCTCGTCGGCGTGCAGCCACGCGCCGTGCTTAGAGCAGATCTGCACGATGCGCTGCATCTCGTCGGGAGTAAGAATGCTGCCTGTGGGATTGTTGGGATTCACCACGGCAACCAGCTTGGTCTTGCTGCCGGCGAGCGACTCCAGTTCGTCCAGATCGAGCCGCCAGTTGTTCTCCGGACGAAGCCGCGCTTCTTTCACCACGCAGCCCAGGTTCCTGGCCAATCCCCACACCTGGCGATAACCGGGCGAGACCACGATGACTTCATCGCGCGGCTCGAGAAGCGTGCCGCAGGCCATCCAGTTGGCTTGCGCCGCGCCCACGGTGACCAGCACGTTGTCGGGCCGGCAGCCGGGATAAAGCACGGCGATGCGTTCCCGCAGCAGGGCGGCGCCGTTCACTTCAGGATAATAGAGAGGAAGATCAATCAGCGGGGAGGCATCGTCACCCACCAGATCGCGAACGCTGGCGCATTTCACCGAGCTGTCGGCCAGGTTGATGTCCACCGTGCGTTCGTAGAGAGACTGGAAGTGTTCAAGTTCGAAATTCTGGAAATTCATGAAATCACATCTTTCAATCGAGAAGCGTGCGATCTAGACGCGTGGCAATGTGTCTGTCGCGGGCCGGGACCCTTTCCGGGATCGCCAGTAAAAATAAAATGGTACTCCCGCCAGCACAATCAGCGTACCCACCAGAGTCTCTTTTTTCTTTTCTACCGCGGCGTTGATGGCCCACAGGCTGCCCAGAACCACGTAGATGGCCGGAAGCCAGGGATATCCGGTACAGCGATAGGGACGCGGCACATCCGGCTGCGTCCGCCGAAGTACGAACAACCCGACGACGGTCAAAACGTAGCTGAGCACCATCATGAACATTACATAAGTAAAGAGCTCGTCGTACTTGCCGCTGAGCGTCAGTACGGAGGCCCATATCCCTTGCAACACCAGGCTCATCACCGGGGTGTGCCAGCGGGGATGCACCTTGGCCAGCGCGCGAAAAAAGATTCCGTCTTTCGCCATGGCGTAATAGACGCGTGCGCCGCTCATCAGGCACGGGGCCATCGCGCCGAAGCAGGAGAGAGCCACCATCATGGATAGCCAGGGCGCCACGCGGGGAGAACACATTGAGACGGCCGCCGTCTGCGCCACCGCCTCTTGCGCGGCAATTTCATTCATAGGCAGCGCGTAAACATAAACCGCATTGATGGAAATATAAACAGCGCCCACCAGCAGCAGGCCCCAAATCAACGCGCGAGGCAGGTTGCGCTGCGGGTCTTTCACCTCGCCGGCGACGAAGGTCACGTAAACCCAGCCATCGTAGGCCCAGAAGACGGCGATCAGCGCAATGCCGACTCCGGTGATGAAGGACACCGAGTCCGGCCCGGCGGGCAGCGAATGCCGGTAGTGGTCCCACGATCCCCGGCCCAGCAGCAGCCCGCCCACCACGAAGACAGCGATGGCCGCGAACTTCGCCCAGGTGGCGATATTTTGCAGCACCGCGCCTTTCTTTACGCCGAAGATGTTGATCAACGTCTGCAAGGCAATGGCGGCCAGCGCGATCAGATGCCCGCGCGTGATGTCCACGAAAGGCAGCGAAGCGACCACCCGTTCGGCGTGCAAGACGGGCCAAGCCTGGCCTAGATAGGTGGCAAAGCCCACGCCCAGCGCCGCCACGGTTCCCGTGGCGCTCACCATGAAGTACATCCATCCGTAAAGAAAACCCGCGGCGTCGCCGTAAGCTTCGCGCATGTAGACATACTGTCCGCCGGCGTGGGGAAACATGCCTCCTAGTTCGGCAAACGCGAAGCACGCAAGCAGCGCCATGCCCACGCCCACCACCCACACCGAGAGGAAAAGCCAGGGATGGCGGGTGTTGATGGCGACATCTTTCGCGGTAAGAAAAATCCCGGAGCCGATGATGCCTCCGGCCAGCAGCAAGACGGAATCCGTCAGGGAAAGACTGCGGACGAGTTTGGTGGGCTGGTCCAAATATGTGCCGGTTCGGTTGCGTTGAGATATAAGCCTGTTTCGGCGGGTGGAGTCAAGGGTTGAAATAGGATTGCGTTGAGAACAGTCTTCCTTTTTACAAGTTTCGTCATCCCGAGTCTCCGTGAATGAGGACGCGTTGTCATCAGCGTCCGAATAGGAGCGAGGGACCTTGTGTTTTTTGAAGTTTATTCAGCGGATCGGGTAGCACAAGGTCCCTCCCGCCTACTCGCGCGCTGATGACAACGCGCGCTCGCTAAACGGCCGTCGGGATGACGAACCGTGATAAATATCCGTATGCCGATTCTCACTCACACCCTTTAGCCTTCGGTGGGCGCTTTGATTCTCCGGTTTTCCGGCCTGGACGCATTAAACTCCTTGGACTTTCCCCGGGGAACGCTCAGCGTCTGCCAGGCCGCGCCTTGCACCAGCTTTGCCACGTATTGAATCTGCCCGATGTGGCTGACAACGTGGTTCAGGCTGCGGTTGATGGCTTGCAGCACGGTATGCGGGTCGCGGCGGATGTAGATGGTGCGGGCAAAATCTTCGGGCGTGAGGCTTTGCAGCGTCGCGAAAGTTGTGTCAAAGCTGGCTTCCCAGCGGCGCATCAGATCCTGGCGAGTATTTTCCGGCGTAATGATAAATTCCTGGTCGCGATCACGGTCCGGCTTTTCGCCGTCAGTGGTCAGAAAGTCCGTCCAGCGCGACCGCAGGTTCCCGGAGATATGTTTTACCAGGATAGCGATGCTGTTGGACTCCGGATCGGGCACGTGAAAGAAACCGCGATCATCTACCTGGGCCAGGGCTCCGTCGGCCAGGCGCTTGTAGCCGCGAAAGCTGCGGCGGGCTTCGTCGAGGAAAACGGCGGCAAAAGCGAGATCATCGGCCATGGGGACAGGTCTCCTCTGAGATTCAGGCGAACAGGTAAGTTTAACAAGTTGCGGACGGAAGGGGCGGTGAGCCGTGCCTACCATTTTCAAGTGGAAGCAAACCAGAAGTGGCAAGCCTGGAATCGATTGCGCTCTACAATAGCGCCGATGATCTACTGCCGTTTTTCCACGTCCGGGGAGCCGCAATACGGGATGGTGGAGACCGTCGCCGGGCAGGAACAAATCACCCACATTCTCCCTGGTGGGGAAGGCGGCGTTCCTGATGTGGAAGGCGGCCACACGATCCCGGCCATACCGCTGGCTTCGGCTCCGTTGCTCGCGCCGGTGCAGCCCACAAAGATCATTTGTTCCGGACGAAACTACCTGGAGTGGGGCATTGTTGCCCAGCTTCTCAGCCTGGCCGAGCCGCTGATTTTCATGAAGCCGCCGTCTTCCATCATCGCGCATGGCGCAACCATTCTGCGCCCCAGGGTTTCGCAGCGCGTGGAATTCGGCGGCGAGCTGGCCGTAGTCATCGCCAAACGCTGCAGCAATCTCCGCGATGACGAAGACGTGCGGGGCTACATCGCCGGCTACACCATCGCCAATGGCGTGACCGCCCGCGATCTTGAGGAAAGCGGCGACCAGGGGACCCGCGCCAGGGGCTTTGACACCTTCTGCCCGGTTGGGCCGGTGGTGAATGACGGATTGGATCCCTGGCGGGGCGTCTCGTTGGAAAGCCGGGTGAACGGGAAGCAAAGGCAGCTTGCCGACACCGTGGATTTCATCTTTCCGCTCGACGTGCTGCTGCGCTACATCTAGCGCAGGATGACCATGCTTCGCGGCGACCTGGTCTTGACCGGCGCTCCCGCGGGCGGAGGTCTTCTGGTAGCCGGTGATGTGGTTGAAGTAACCATCGGGGGACTGGGCACGTTGAGGAACCCGGTTGCGGACGCACCCTGACCTGGCTGCAGGCTGTCATGCGGGCGCCAAGTCATGATGCCGCTGGTCGGTAGAGGCGGCCCACGTGAGGGGCTAGAGAACTCAGACAAAAGGACTTGTGTGGTCCCTAGTTTCTTTGCACCCGTTTGGCTGGCGACTGCGTATTAGTCTCCAGAAGAGGCCAATTTGGACATCGCACAACAGGCGCGGCAAGACCGGCTGGAATCGGCCCTGAGAGAGGCGCAATCGCCGCGGGGCGATGGGGCGGCCTTCGCCGAGATTGTCCAGGCCCACCAGGCCATGGTGTTCAGCATCGCCTGGAACTTCCTGCAGGACCGCTCGCTGGCAGAAGATCTGGCGCAGGAAGTCTTTCTGGAGTTGTACCAGCGCCTGGCGGACATCAAGTCCGCGGCCCATCTGACGTATTGGCTGCGGCGCGTGGCGGTGAACCGCTGCATTGACCAGGGACGCCGCCGCAAACATCGCAAGGAACAGGCCCTGGACGATACGCCGGAGCCGGTCCACGAAGAGCCGGATGCCGACCCGCTGCTCACCGCTAACCTGCAGAACTCGCTGGCCGCGCTGGCGGACAGGCAGCGCATGATGGTGGTGCTGCGCTATCAGGAAGGACTGGGACCGGCGGAGATCGCGGAAGTGATGAAGGTGCCGGTCAACACCGTGAAGAGCACGCTGCACCGCTCTCTGGAAGAATTACGGAGGAAGCTCAGCCGCAAGCTGGGAGAGGTACGTTATGCAATTTTCTGAAGATGATTTGCGCAAGGCGCTGCGCCGCCAGGACCCCGGGCCAGCTTTTACCCAGAGGGTGATGGCCCGCGTCAGGCAGGAGCAGGAGGCGAAGGCCGCGGCATCGCGGCAGAAAAAGCAACGGTCACCGTGGTTACGGTTAACGCTGGGATGGCTGACTGCGCGTCCGGCCCTGACTGGCGCGGTGGCTGCTCTGGCGCTGGCGATTGGTCTGGGATTGGGGTACGGCGAGTACCGGCACGTACAGCAAGAGAGGGAAGCCCAGCGCATGGCGGAACTCAAGTCCGGCAAAGAAGCTGAGCAGAAAGTGATGCTGGCGCTGCGCATTACCAATGTGAAGCTGAACCAGGTATTCAAACAGGTGAACGAACCGGCTGCAGCAGAAACCCGGCAAGAACAAAAGATCAGGAGACAGAGCTTATGAGAACCTTGAAAACAAAAACCCTGCCGCGAATTTTTCTGGTGATGGCATTGGCGCTGGCGCCGCTGCCGGGCCTGGCACAACCGGGCAAGCTGGAGTTGCCGAACCTGGAGAAGCTGAGCAACAAGGCCGCGGTGGTCAATGACATCACGCTGGATGGTCCGTTGCTGGCGCTGGCCATGAAAGTTCTGGACATGGACGGAGACTCAGATGCCAAACAGGTCAAAGACGCAATCAAGGGCGTGAAAGGGATCTACGTCAAGAATTTTGAATTTGACGAGCCCGGCCAGTATGACCAGGCAGATGTTCAAGCCATTCGTGCGCAACTAACGCGTCCTCCCTGGAGCCCCATTGTAAGAAGCGTCAACAAGCGACATGCCCAGCATAGCGAGATCTACCTGCTGAAGGACGGCGACAAGATTGGCGGACTGGCCATCCTGGTGACCGGGCCGAAGGAGTTGACGGTGGTGAACATCGTAGGCTTTGTAGATATGGACAAGATCGCCGTGCTGGGAGGCAAGTTCGGCATCCCGGACGAGATTAAAGACAAAGATGACGACCGGCCGCGGCACAAACCGGCCTCGCAGCAAAAATCCGACAAGCCTGACAAGAAGGAGAAAGCCCATGAAGACATGTCTCAAGACGATGAAGACCAGTAGCATTCGTTGGGCCACCGTGCTGGCCGGCGTCTTGTCCGTGCTGCTAGGGCTGGGCAGCGGCCGGGCCTACGGCGACGATTTTGGCAACATCGTCCACCACATTGAGGCCCGCTACCAGGTGCACCGCAACCATCGTTTCCTCCTGGGCGTTGCCGGCCTGACGGTGAAGGTGTGGCATGTGGCGGGGGTGAAGAACGTGAAGATCGCCCTGTTTGAAAATCAGCGCCTGCGCAACAGCGGCATGGACAAGGAACTGGATGAGATCGTCCGGCAGGCGGGCGGCAACGGCTGGCAACCCATGGTACGCAGTTATTCGCGGCGCAACGGACAACACACGTTCATTTACGCCAAAGACGCAGGCGCGGGCAAGAATGAAGACCTGCAACTGCTGGTGGTCAACCTGCAGCCGAGTGAGGCCGTGGTGGTGCAGGTGAAAGTGAATCCCGACAAACTTTTTCAAGTGATTGACGGCGACGAAGTATTCTCCAGCGGAAGGCGGCCCAAGAAAGACAGCAGGCCGCAGCAGACTCGCCCCGCGGATGGAGAACTGGCGTCAGCAGCCCCGGCCAACTGGGATGGAACGTGCCTGTTCTTCTCCGACGATCAAGCGCTGTGGCTTTAGGAAGCTAAGATCAGCTCCGCGCGAGATCATTTTGTGAGCTTAAACGAGGAGAAAAAGCGTTCGATGTCAGCCGTGTGGTCACTGCCGGCGCGGTTGAAGGTGACGGCGATGTATGCGCGGCGGTTGTCCAAAACCACAGTCCCTTTGAAGGTCCCGGCATCGCTGGTGGCCACAAAGTTCAACGCTGGGAGCAGGTCGCCAGGCGCGCGCGTGTAATGTGTCCGTTCCGTAGTGGCGAGGGTGGCGCCCACTTCTTTCACGAAATTATCGCGGTCCGCGGCGAGTTCCTTTTCCGCATTCACGTCCATTGGATAGTCGGTATAACCAATGGCGCAGAGCCACAGATCATTGGGTTTGGCCAGGAACATGTGCGTAACCACATTGCCTTCAGGATAGGTCTTCAGGTCCTCACTGGGTTGCGGATTCACCGGCAACAAGACCGTGAACTTTCCTTCCACCGAAGAGTACTTCACCCAGCCGGCCGGCAGGGTTTGCGGCAGAGCAAGCCCCGCAGCCAGCACGACGAGGGTGAGAATCAGGAAGAAACGGCGCATGGGGTCCCCTTTGTCCGCGAAGATGCTTTCAGCTTGCCTTGATGTTAACAGCAGCCGGACGCAGATCAAGAGTGAATCTCCGCCATGCAGGTACGGCGGTAACCTCCAGGCTTCATTTTGCGGCGGGACCGCGGTTCGCGTACTCGTCCATGCGTTTCTTGTAGAGCAGAAGCACGCTGGGACCAAAAGACAAGAGCATGATGGCGACGCCGGTGGCTATGCCGAAGCTGGTCACCACCGGCGCGGAGCAATCATGACGGCGGCGCACAATGATGTGCGAAGGCACGGCGATCAGCAGTTCCAACACGCTGCCTTTGAGCAGCCAGGAGGTGGCGCGGGTGATCACGTCACTGGAGTTGCGGGCATAGAAGTAGAACAGAATCGCCCAAAACGCCCAGAGCACGCCCAACCCGGCAAAAAGGTACGGTCCGTCGGCGATGTGACTTCTAGTTGCAGCATCTATGCTGAGAATGACACAGCCGGAGAGCAGGGCCAGCATCGCCGCAGTGAAAGCGCAGGAAACAAGAACGTGGGCCCGCGGCTTGAGCCGCCGCCAGGAGGTGTCCACGGACAAAAAGAGGAGAAGGGCCTGGCTAAACACGGCGATCCCCACGGGAATCCACGTCCACCAACTCCTGTAGGCCTCCGCGATGCTGGCACTGCCTCCGAATTGGGAAACGGCGAACGGGACGACGAGCCCCAAAAGGACCAGCAGGTAAGCGACGGTGACGACAATGCCCCACTTCCGCATGTTTACTCCTTACGGGCGACCCAGGCTGAGCCGGCCAGGAATCGCGCAGCCGATGGAATTCTAGAGCAGAGCAAGCAAGGCTGGGCTATTTTTTCCCGCTTTCCGGCTCTTCCACCACAATCTCCTGCGGGGCCTGCGGGCGGAGCAGGGGGAACAGGATCACGTCGCGGATGGACTTGCACCCGGTCAGCAGCATGGTGACGCGATCAATGCCGATGCCTTCGCCGCCTGTGGGCGGCAGGCCGTAAGAGAGCGCGCGGATGTAGTCTTCATCCATGGCGTGGGCTTCTTCGTCCCCGCGTTCT
>JBGPLR010000018.1:0-16333 GCA_041486545.1 Terriglobia bacterium | reverse complement strand
CGCGAAGGCATCCACAGCGTGTCTGTGCCGGGCACGGTGGAAGGCTGGAGCCAGGCCCACAAGCGGTTTGGACGCTTGCCCTGGAAAGACCTTTTCACCGCGGCCATCTACTATGCCGATCATGGCTACGCTGTGCCGGAGATCATCCACGACTATTGGGTTGACGGCGAAGCCAAGATGCAGAAGACGGAAGAAGCGCGGCGCGTGTTTCTTCCCGGCGGCAAAGCTCCGCAGCTTGGCACCACGTTTTCCAACCCGGATTTGGGGAAGACGCTGCGTTTGATCGCCCAGCAGGGCCGCGACGCGTTTTACAAAGGCGAGATTGCGAACGCCATCGTCATTACCTCTACTGCGTTTGGCGGGACCATGCGCCTGGAAGACCTGAGCGAGTTTTCTGCCGAGTGGGTCGAACCTGTTTCCATTGATTATCGCGGCTGGACCGTTTACGAACTTCCTCCGAACGGTCAGGGCATGGCCGCGCTGGAGATGCTGAACATCATGGGCACGTTCGCGCCCGACAACGCCGGCCCGCAAAGCACGGCGGAACTCCACAAGAAGATTGAAGCCATGAAGCTGGCCTATGCGGACCTGTATCGCTACAACGCTGACCCTCGTTTCGCGAAGGTACCGGTGCATGGATTGCTCTCCAAGGAATACGCGGCGCAGCGGGCGTCGCAGATCAATCCGGACAATGCCGACTGCAATCCCGGGACGGGAACTCCCTCCACCAGCGACACCATCTATCTTGCTGCCGTAGACAAAGAAGGCAACATCGCTTCGCTGATCCAGAGCAACTATTCGGCGTTTGGTTCCGGCGTGGTGGTGAAGGGAATGGGTTTTGCTCTGCAAAACCGCGGCGCGCTGTTCACGCTTGATCCCAACCATCCCAACGTTCTCCAGCCGCGCAAGCGGCCGTTCCACACCATTATTCCCGCGTTCATGCAGCGCGGCGACGTGCGCATCGGCTTCGGCATCATGGGCGGCGCCAACCAGCCGCTGGCCCACGCGCAATTTGTTTCCAACTTTGTGGACTACGGCATGAACCTGCAGGGCGCGCTGGAAGCTCCGCGCTTCACCGTGGCCGGCAACAACGTGAGTTGCGACATCGTCATCGAGTCCCGGGTCAAACCAGACGTGCTCGACGCCCTTCGCGCCAAGGGCCACAACCTGATCGTCCGCAAGGAATATACGTCGCTGATGGGACGCGGTCAGGCGGTCATGCACAATTCAAAGACCGGGATGAACTCCGCTGGCTCTGACCCGCGGTCTGACGGCGTGGCTGAGCCTGAGCCGCTGCCCTGATCACACGTGCTCTTCAATCGAAGAGATCATCGGCAGCAACAGTACCGGTTCGCGCATAAACTCAAAACGGTTGATGGCGGCCACCGCGCGGTTCACCGTGGTTTCGTCCGTCGGTTCCAGCGTGATGACGAATGACAGCCGGTCTTTGCGCATATGTGGTTCCTGGATGACGGAATCAATATTAATGTCCTGGTCGGCGATGGCCTGGGCCACGCGGGCCAGAATGCCCGGCGCGTCATTCACCGCCAGCCGCAGAAACCAGCGCATGGGATGCAGTCGCGCTGACGGACGCAACGGCTGGGCGTCGTTGAATCCCAGCAGCGCGCTGGGCGCCGTCTGGCCTTTCGCGATCTGCTGGGCAATTTGCAGCACGTCAGACAGCACGGCCGTCCCGGTGGCATCTCCGCCGGCGCCGCGCCCGTAGAGCATTTGCGTCCCAACTCTTTCGCCCGCAATGAAAATTGCGTTATTGGCGCCGTCCACTTTGGCCAGCATGGAATCACGCGGCTCCAGCCACGGTTGCACGGCGATGTGCAGCCCTTCTTTGGTGAGTTCGGCGGACGCCACCAGGCGGATGGTCGAGTTCAGCCGGTGCGCGTAGTGCAGATCGGTCGCGGTGATCTGCCGGATTCCGGTCACCGGAATTTCCGCGAGATTGATGCTGTGGCCAAAAGCGATGCGGGCCAGAATCGCGATCTTGTCGCGCGCGTCCCAGCCGTCAATGTCCAAGCCGGCTTCGGCTTCCGCGTAGCCCGCGGCCTGCGCCTGTTCCAGGGCCGCGGCAAAATCCATGCCGCGGAGTTCCATCTGCGTAAGGATGTAATTGCACGTGCCGTTGACGATGCCGTAAATCGCGGTGATGCGGTCCGCCGCCAGCGCTTCCGAGACGGCGCGGATCACCGGAACGCCGCCGGCCACGCTGGCTTCAATGCCGATGGGCAGATTCTTCTGCCGCGCCAGTGCAAACAATTCTTCGCCATGCAGCGCGATCAGCACTTTGTTCGCGGTAACCACAGCTTTGCCGTTCTGCAACGCCGCCCGCACAACGTCATAGGCCGTCGTGGTGCCGCCCACGGCTTCCACGACGATATCTACGTCTGCTGCCGTGACCACCTGCCGCCAGTCAGCGACGATGGCCACGCCGTTCGCCCCGGTCTCTGAACCGCGCGGGGTTTTGCGGCTGATCCGGGTTACCACCACGGAAACGCCGTTGGTGCGGCGACGAATCTCCTCAGCGTGGCTGGTGAGGATTTCCGCCGTCGCCTTGCCAACCGTGCCGTAGCCCACAATGCCCACCCGGACTTGCTCTCCCCGCGGCAAGGCTGTCTTGGCTTCCGCTGTTGACGATTCAGTTCCCCGCATAGATCTGCTCCAATGTCTTGATCACCGCAGCTGACGTGGCGTCCATGGGCCCGTAGATGCTCTTCACCCGGTCGCTCAGCATGTACTCCACGTCTTTCAGCATGTGTCCGGTCAGCACCAGCACTACTGTTTGATTTGGTGTCACAAATCCTGACTTCAGCAGTTTCTTCAGGCCGGCCAGCGTCGCGGCCGATGCCGGCTCGCAGCCCACGCCTTCCGCACCCAAATCGGCTTTGGCCTGCGCGATTTCTTTTTCCGTCACGTCTTCGCACGCGCCGCCCGTGGTCTTGAGCACGGCAACGGCTTTGCGCCAGGACGCTGGGTTGCCAATGCGAATCGCCGTCGCGCGCGTCTCCGCGTTCACGCGGACCAGCTCCGTGCCGCCGTTTTCGCGCATCGAGCGCACTAGCGGGTTCGCGCCCGCGGCCTGGATGATTGAAATCTTCGGCAGCGTGCTGACCAAGCCCAACTGGTGCAGTTCCAGAAATCCTTTGCCCAGCGCCGAGCTGTTGGCCAGGTTGCCGCCGGGGACAATCACGTGGTCGGGGACCTGCCAATCCAATTGCTCCATCATTTCAAAGGCCACGGTCTTCTGCCCTTCCAGACGGTACGGGTTCATGGAATTCAAGAGATACGCAGGGAATTTCTCCACCACGTCATGCAGCACCTTGAGGCAGCCGTCAAAATCAGTGTGCAGTTGCAGCACATGTGCGCCGTATTCAAGGGCCTGCGCCAGCTTGCCGGAGGTCACCTGGCCCGCGGGCAGCAGGACGATGCTCTTCATCCCCGCGCGCGCGGCGTACGCCGCCACCGACGCTGACGTATTTCCCGTGGAAGCGCAACACACCACGGAGAAGCCCTCCGCCCGCGCCATGCTGATGGCCATCGAAATTCCCGTGTCTTTGAATGAGCCCGTGGGATTCATGCCTTGATGTTTCACCATCAGACTGGGAATGCCCAGATCGTTAGCGCATTTGGTCAGCCGCAACAGCGGCGTATTGCCTTCACACATGGTCACAATGTGCTTGCCGTCCACTTGCGGAAGGAGTTCGCGGAACCGCCAAACGCCGCTGCGGTCTTCAGGAAGAGTGGAGCTGCGGCGCTCTCGCCAGATCTCCCGCAGCCGCAATCCAAACTCGCGTGACGCGCCTTCCCACCCGGGATAGATCACTTCCAGCAGTTCTGAGCATTGGCGGCAACGGAACATTCGGTCTGCGCTGGTTTGCACCACGCCGCAATGGACGCAGCGTAGCGCGTGCGTGGCAGCTTGCGGACTCACAGCGACCGGGTTGCCGACAACCGGCTTGATCGAAGTCGTTTTCATCGGGCTCCTGAAATCATTGTTTTCCTAAAACCGCCGCGTTGGGCCGCAGGCACACCGGTACGGCGAAGTCCACCTTGGAGCAGAACTCCTCGTGCACCGCGCGGACCACGTCCGCGGCGGCCGGAGCTCCCACGGCAAAGCAAATGCTCAGCTCGCTGGCGCCCTGGGCCACGGCGATTACGCTGACTTCGCGCTTGGCCACGGCGGAGAAGACGCGCCCCAAAATTCCGCAAGTGCCTTTCATGGATTCGCCCAGCACGGCGACGACTGCAACTTCAGTGTTGACCTGCACCGGAAGCAGCACGCCCTGTTCCAGTTCAATGCGGAAGATGGTCTTGATCAGCTTGAGCACGCGCGCGCCGTCTTCCGGACGCAGCACCAGTCCCAGCGCATGTTCGGGCGAGGATTGCGTGGCAAAAAGCACTTCAATATGTTCCTGGCCAACACGCAGAAACAGGCGTCCCCAAAGTTCCACGGGATGCACGTCGCGCCGCGTGACCAGCGTAATCAGCGTTGCGCTCTTGACGCAGGTCACCGACTTCACTGGCGATGTAACGGGTGAAACCGTGTTGGTGATCTTGGTGCCTGGCGCTTCCGGACGAAACGAATTCTTGATCCACACCGGAATGCCGGCGTCGGCGGCCGGGTACGCCGCTTTGGGATGAATCACCTTGGCGCCGTAGTAAGCCAGTTCAATGGCCTCGGCAAAACTGATTTCGGGCAGTGTGGAAGCGTCCGGGCAGATGCGCGGATCGGCGGTCAGCACGCCATCCACGTCCGTCCAAATCCAAACTTCGTCCGCTCCCGCAGCCGCGCCGATGATGGTAGCGGAATAGTCTGAGCCGCCGCGTCCCAGCGTCGTGGTGCGGCCGTCGCGGTTGGCGCCGCTGTACCCGGCAACCACCGGTGATGCGCCGCGCTCCAGAATCGGCAGCAGCGCGGACTTGCAGTTGGCGCGTGTGGTTTCCATGTCCGGCGCCGCGTTACCGAAGTTGCTGTCCGTGGCGATCACTCGCTCTGCCGGAACAAACTCCGCCGGGCTTCCCTCCTGTTGAAGAAAGCCGGCCAGCGCCCAGGCGGTAATGCGTTCACCCAGCGCTACCAGCGAGTCCGCGGTCTGTGCGGATATGTCCGTGCGCAACGCCAGCAACGCGCGGCTGGAGTTCTGTAATTGCTCCACCACCTGGGCCAGAAACTCTGCTGCGGCCGGCGCGGAGCCGTTAAACAATTCCGTGATCAGTTCGCGGTGCACGGCTTCAAATTTCTTCAAGTTGGCGTCCGTTGCGGCGGCGTCACCCTGGCGGGCGGCGTCAATGGTCTTAAAGATCAGGTCGGTGACGCCGGACATGGCCGAGACCACCACCACGATGCGGTCCTGCTGCGCAGCTTTGCTCACGATCTGGGCACACTGGCGGACGCGCGCCGCGTTGCCCACCGACGTACCGCCAAACTTCATCACAAGCAAACGCCTGTTGCTCATTCCCTGCTCCCTGACTTCTCCCGCGCAACGCCAGCGGTCTTGCCCACCGGCACCGGTTCGCGCGTGACCCAGGCGCCGTGGTTGTCGGCGGAAGTCGAGCGCGCCTCGGTCTGCATTCCTTCTTCCGCAAAAATTTCCTGCAACGCTTCCGCAATTTCATCTTCGTTTCGCGTGACAAACGCAATCACCGAAGAACCCGATCCGCTGATGGCCACGCCCAGCAGCCCTTCATGCCGGTATTTCAGGCAACGCTCAATTCCCGGAACCAGCTTCTGCCGGTAGGGCTGGTGCAGCTTGTCATGGAAGAGTTCCGGGAAGAGGTCAAAATTTCCGGAGAAGCAGGTGGCGGCCAGCAGGGCAGTGCGCTGCAAAGTGTGCAGCACGTCTTCGCGGACGTACGCCCGCGGCAGCACCTTGCGTGCTTCATGCGTCGGCACGGTTTGCGATGGCGTCACCACCACCAGGCGGATGCTTTCAGGAAACTCAGTCTTCAGCGCGACCACTTTCTCCACGTTGCTCGACAAAGCCAGCACCATGCCGCCATGGTAGGCTGCCGCGGCGTTGTCAATGTGGCCTTCAATCTCGTTGGCCCAATGCAGGATGTCTTCCGCGGCGGCGTCTTTCCCGGAGTAGCGCGCGCCCAGCAACAGGCCGGCAACCACCGCGGCGGCGCTGCTGCCCAGACCCACGCTGATGGGAATGTCACTCTCCACCAGCACGTGTCCGGCGGGAGGCGGCGCGTCCAGTTCGGCTGCGGCAAAGCGCAGCGCACGAAGAATCAGGTTGGAGTTGTCCACCGGGAAGCGGTCAGGGGTCTGCCCGCTGTATTCCAGGGTAAGCTGGTCGCCCGGGCCGGGCGCGAACAGGGCGTTCAGGTAAAGCTTCAGCGCCAGCCCGCCGCAATCGAAAGCGCAGCCCAGGTTGGCCGACGTCGCCGGTACCACAGCTCGCCAGCCGTAACCGTTTTCAGGACCGAGTTGGTTTCTTGCGGTCATCTCTTCCCGTCCGAGCGTTTGAGGTTCTCAATCGTCAATCTTGGCAATTCCGGCGATTCTGGCAATTTACTTCCCCTACCCATCCCCATTTCATCCCCAAATCTAAAGGACTTAGCTCATTCATCCCCGGCGATGATTTTTCAACCACCCAATAAAGCGAAAAACCCACTCGCTCTGGGGGCGAGTGGGTCAGGAACTTATGATTGCTTCAGTTCTTATGTCACCGGCTCGCCAGAATATCGCATGGATGTAGTTGTCCCTGTGCTTGTTGTGCACATACGGGTTGTCGCCATTGCGATGTTCTGACTACCGTGCATGATGCTGCACTATAGCGTTGCTGGGCAGCGGGAGTCAAGGAAAAGCGTCAAGCCTGGGCGCCCAAAGTAACTCTGCCGGCGGTTTGCCAAAGCTTGAGTTTTCATGCTGTTAGGCGCCGTTTTCGAAGCCATGCGGTGAGCTTGCCGGTGGCAATTGCGTGTCCGGGTGGACGGCTTATCGGCCTCCCAAATTAAGCTTCCTTAATAACGCGTGCGCTTCTCCATTGCGAATTCCCTCTTGTTAACAGTTCGCTCCGGCGGACCGTCTTGTGCCCCAAGAAGTACAGCCTTCGAAAGTGAAAGGTAAAGACTATGAAACCTTCTCTCCCGATTCCTCTGCGACGTTCCCGCATTCTTCTGGTTGTGTTGGGCCTGCTAACGCTCGCTGGCGCGCACCAGCCGCTGTTGTGCGCGCAAACCCCGGCGGACGACCCCAGTCTTACCGTGCACGAATGGGGTACTTTTACTTCCATCGCGGGCACAGATGGTCTGGCTGCTGAGTGGCTGCCCCTCACCGGGTCCACTGACCTCCCCGGGTTCGTTGAGCACTTTCGCAATACCGGATTCAAGGGTGGACTGCGCGGCACGGTGCGGATGGAGACGCCCGTCCTGTATTTCTACTCGCCCCGCGACTTGACCGTGTCCGTGCAGGTGGCTTTTGCCAAGGGACTCATCACCGAGTGGTATCCGCGCGCCAGCCAGGTCAAGCCGGAAGCTGCCGTCTATGACGCGTCTTTGTACCAGAAGCATGGCGACGGCAGCATCTTCTGGGACTCCGTCAAACTGGAACCGGGAAGCAACGCAGTTTTCCCACGGGAAACCCGCGACAACGGCAATCACTACTACGCGGCCCGCGAAACCGGTGCAACGCCGCTGCGGGTAAAGACTCCGGCCAGCGACCAGCATGAGAAGTTTCTCTTCTATCGCGGTGTGTCCGTTTTCTCAGTCCCGCTGTCCGCCACATTCGCCGCAGACGGCAAGCTGCGGGTCAAGAACCTCACTAAAGCAGAGGTCCCTAACGTGATTCTCTTTGAGCGTCGCGGGGAAAAAGTGGGGTACCGCATTAGCGGCGGCTTGCAGGATGAGGTGGCGCTCGGGCCCCCGGAGCTGACCGCAACTGTGGATTCGCTCTACGGCGACCTGGAAGAAATCCTGGTGGCCCGCAGCCTGTTCCGCGACGAAGCCCATGCCATGCTGGAAACCTGGCGCAATTCCTGGTTTGAAGAAGGCAGCCGCGTCTTTTACATCGTGCCGCCGGGGTTTGTGGACTCCATCCTCCCCTTGTCCATCCATCCCGCGCCGGCGCAGACTGTAAGGGTCTTCGTCGGACGTCTGGAAGTTGTGAGTCCGGCCACAGAAAAAGCCGTGCGTACCGCGCTGGCTAAGCACGATGAGGTCACGCTGGGGAAGTACAGTCGTTTCCTTGAACCCATCCTGGCGGTGATCAAAGCCAAGAGCGCGGCGCAAGCCAGACAGCCCGGTCTCACGAGCTTGCCCTCCGTTGCCGAGGTGGCCCAGACTCACTGAATCGAACGCGATTGGCTGCGCGATCCTTGGATCGGCGCAAGCCAAACGGCCTGCCGGATTTCGCCTTGACACATTCCGGCATTACCGTTTAACTTCTCTACATGCGAATTCTTTGCCAGGACATGTGTATGTGTTGCTGCTGTCAGGCGACATCCATTTCTCTGGCCAATGAAGCCGCTACCTAAAAAGCAATCATTCAAGTTTAGGAAGGGCCCATCGCCAGACAAAGCGATGGGCCTTTTGCTTTTTGGGAAGAAATTGAACCGGCGGGACCAAAGCTGGCAGGGCTGGAAAGTGGGAGCCATGGGAACACAGATCGCAGCGGTGAACGAGAGCAAGGCGCAGCGCGCCGAGCGCCTCAAGCAGGAGAAGAATCCCTGGGAGTGCCTGGACGAAATCCGCAGCTTTGCTCGCGGCGGATACACGGACATTCCTGAAAGCTGGATCAAGACTTACTTCCGCTGGTGGGGCGTGTACACCCAGGGCGACGGAGCGGGCGTGCTCGGCGGCGCCGCCGGCGAAGGCAAATCCATGCCGTATTTCATGCTCCGCATCCGGCTGGGCAGCGGAATCATCAGCGCGCGCCAGCTTCGCGCTATCGCCGGCCTGTCAGAGAAATACGCGCGCGGCTCCGCCGACATCACCGTCCGCCAGAACATACAACTCCACTGGATCACCATCCAGGACCTGCCGGACGTCCTGCAAGGGCTCTTTGATGCCGGCGTCACTTCGCTGGCGACTTGTGGTGACGTGACCCGCAACATTACTGGCTGTCCGTTGGCCGGACTGGACGCGCACGAACTGTGCGACGCTTCGCCGCTGGTGGCGCAAGCCGAAAAGCTGCTGGTCGGCAATGCTGATTACTACAACCTGCCGCGCAAATACAAAATCAGCATCAGCGGCTGCCGCGACTGGTGCGCCTATCCCGAGATCAACGATCTGGCGTTCACGCCCGCCGTGCGCGAAGTGAACGGCAAAAGTGAAATAGGATTCTCCGTGCGCGTTGCCGGCGGACTCTCCACCGACCCGCACCTGGCCGTGCGGCTGAATGCTTTCGTCGCCTGGGACCAGGTGGTTCCCGTCGCCCAGGCGGTCAGCGGACTCTTCCGCGACGCCGCGCCGCTGCGCGAAAATCGCGAACGCGCGCGCCTGAAGTTTTTGTTCCTGAACCATGGCTGGACGGCGGAAAGCTTCCTGTCTGAAGTGGAGCGGCGTCTTGGATTCAAGCTTGACCCGGCTGTTCCGGAAGAAATTCCCGCAGACATTTTCCGCGACCACGCGGGCGTGCATCCGCAGAAACAACCTGGGCTGTTTTACGTGGGCGCCGCCGTGCTGCGCGGCCGGATTTCGCCGGAACAAATGCGCGCTGCGGCCGGTCTCGCCGAGAAGTACGGCACCGGCGATCTGCGCGCCACCATCACCCAGAACCTGGTGATCGTGAACGTCCCCAAAGAGCACACCTCAGCCGTGGTGCTGGGACTGCAAACCGCCGGGCTGCAGGTAGCGGCGTCGCCGTTCTGGCGCGGCGCGGTGGCCTGCACCGGCACAGAGTTTTGCAAGCTGGCCATTACGGAAACCAAATCTTTCACACGCTGGCTGGTGGAAGAGATGGAAAACCGCCTGCCGGTCTTCGACCAGCCGTTGAAGCTCAACGTGACCGGCTGCCCCAACAGTTGCGGCCAGCATCGCATCGCCGACATTGGATTGGAGGGCAAGAAGCTCAAAGTCAACGGCCAGCTGGCGGACGCCTACTATTTCTGCCTGGGTGGCGCGGTGGGCGAGTACGCGGGGTTCGGGCGTCCGGTGGGTTATCGCTGCCCGGCTGCGGAAGTTCCCGACGCGATTGAACGTCTGCTGCGCGAATATCTGGAGCGCCGCCACGCAGGCGAAAATCTACGGCGGTTTTTCGCGCGTCATTCTGAAGAGCAGTTACGGACATTTCTTGCCGGACAGGCGCTGGCTGCGGTGCCGCGCGATCCCGCTCCCGGCCGCGTGCCCCACGGGGCGGAAGGGTAAAGGACAGGAAGATAAATCATGGCTCTCTATCCGATTTTTCTCAAACTGGAAGGACGCAAGGTGCTGATCGTGGGCGGCGGCGCCATCGCTGAAGAGAAGCTGGAAGGCGTGCTGCGCTCGGCGACGGACGTCACCGTGGTTTCGCCGCGGGTTTCTCCGCGCATACGGCGCTGGGCCGAACAAGGACTGCTCAAGCTCGCGATGCAGGAGTACCATCGAGGCATGGCGAAGGACTATTTTCTGGTGATCGCCGCTACGGAAGTGGAAGCCGTCAACCGGGCAGTCTATGAAGACGCGCAGCAAGCCGGCGCGCTGGGCAACGCCGTGGACGATCCTGCCTATTGTGATTTTTACTCGCCCTCAGTGGTAAGCCGAGGCCCGTTTCAAATTGCTATTTCCACCGGCGGACACAGTCCGGCGCTGGCCCAGCAAGTGCGAAAGAAGCTGGAGCAGCAATACGGGCCGGAGTTCGGGCCCTGGACAGAGTGGCTGGGACGCATGCGTTCCACCCTGCGCAGCGTGTTGCCGCCGGGGGAACGCCGCAAGCAATTACTGCATCTTATAGCGTTGTGCAAACCGAAGTCCGCTTTGCGGCAAGACCTGAATTTCGGAGGTGAGTAAATGAGCCAATCACATCAAAAGAACCTGGAAGCAAAGATCAGAGAAGCGCTGAAAGAGCACCAGCACGAAGGGCTGCATATGATCGGCGGAGTGGACCAGCTGGTGCACCGCCTGATCAATGCCGTGGAAAACTGGCTGGAAGAAGAGCGCACCACGGGACGCAAGAGCGCCTAGCGCTCGCGCGGAGAAAAGTGCGCGGATAAAAGACGAAAAATGACCGGCAAAGTACACATCGTCGGCGCCGGGCCCGGCCCCGCTGACCTGCTCACCGGGCGGGCCGTGGCGGCCTTGCGCGCCGCTGACGTTGTCCTGCATGACGACCTGGTCACCGCCGAGGTGCTCGGCTTGGCGGGGAATTCTGTGCGCATCCTCAACGTCGGCAAACGCTGCGGACGCCGGAGCACCAGCACCACGCAGGACCAGATCAACGCTCTGATGATCTGGCACGCACGCCGGGGAAAGACCGTGGTCCGCCTCAAGTCCGGCGACCCCACGGTGTTCGGGCGCCTGGGCGAGGAACTGGACGCGCTGCGCCGCGCCGGCATTCCTTTCGAGATTGTTCCCGGCGTTACGGCGGCGTCCGCCGCGGCTGCGGCCGCGGGAATCACGCTGACGGACCGCAACTCCGCGTCGTCGCTGGTGGTGACCACGGCGCACAA
Organism: Terriglobia bacterium; assembly: GCA_041486545.1. Classification (GTDB taxonomy): domain Bacteria; phylum Acidobacteriota; class Terriglobia; order Terriglobales; family Acidobacteriaceae; genus Angelobacter. The sequence goes on along the minus strand of JBGPLR010000018.1, from coordinate 4,730 downwards.
CATCCGCGGTGAAAAGCTGCGTGCCGGAGGGTTCGATCCCGCGCGAACCACCTTCGCCGTGTACATGCCGGGACCGGATTACGGCAGGACGGCGCGCGAGTTGATGGAAGCCGGCGTGGACGCCAACACCCCGTGCCTGCTGCTTTCCGGCGCAGGCCGGGCCGGCGAGCAAAAGTGTTTCATGGCTTTGTTGGACCTGCCCTTTGCCATCGGCGTGGCGGCGCCGGCGGTGCTGATTGTGGGCGAGGTGGCGCGAGGCGCAAGCGAACATGCGAGCGCTGACCTGAATGGTTTTATCGCTGCAACTTTGGTGGCCTTAGGCTAACCCGGCCAACCCGCTGTTCTCGCGCAGTCATATCTCGATTAGATAAAGTGGGTAAAAAAGTGTCGCTACGGACACTTGCCCATGAGCAAGTTGGGGCGGAACGGCAGAACTATTCAATATCAGCCATCTTGTCATTCACAAAAACAATTTTCAGTTTCTTGGCATTGTAGACATAAATCAGTTTGCCGTTCGGTCCTTTGGCAATGGTGTCTGGCTGTCCCATGATGGTTATGACCTGCTCAGGGCTCATTCCCGGATCCACTTTCTTTGGCTCTGTTGCAGGCTTGGCTGGCTGCGATTCCGGATCAGATAAACGTTTTTGCTCGGTTGAGCGAGCCGTCGCTTTTGTCAGGTCCTTGCTCAACAGCTCGCCTATCTTATCTTCCGCCTGTTGCGCGCTAGCGGTGCTGAGAAAGTTGCTGGAGAATTCGACAACGAGCTTGGTTTTGTACGAGTAGGAGAGAGCTGCCTGAGGCGAGCAGTACCCCAGCGTCATGATTATCTCATCTTTGCCAACTTTGAGATCGACGGGATAAACCTTGTCCCCTTTGCCGAACGCGCTGCCGCCGTAGTAGCCCGTATACTTGCATTTGAATCCTGGTGGTTTGATTTTCCCGTCTTTGTAGTGGATTGCGCATGCACGCGGGAAAGATGATTCTTCAAAAGTCGTAATTCCGGCCTGCATCACTACAAGAGCCGTTTCGGGATTGCGGACATGGCAGCCGCCTGCGGTTGACATTTCAGCCAGGGGGTAACGTGCCTGAAGCTGTTCTTGTAGCGAGGGCGTGCCTTGCGCTGTGGGTCCTGACTGGCTTGCCAGCGCCCAACGCGAAGGCAGACACATGATGACCAGCAAGGCGGCTAAATATCTGCTGCTGAAGACCAGTCTACTCATGCTTGGCCTTCGCTTTGAGAATTTCTTCATCGCTTCTCCGGAGTATCCACATCTGCATTCTGTTCCACGCTGGATACCTTGCCGTCAACAAACGTGATCTTCACGTCCTTGTATAAATAGATCTCTTTGTTGCCGGCTTTCAGTTTTTCCTGCGGCTGGCCCATCGCCGCCACAACCTCGTCCATCGTCTGCCCTTCCTTGACCGGTTGCCGCGATTCGTTTCCATCTCTGACAAAGAATTCCCCCATTATTTTGTCAACATTGTCTGCAGAGGCGGTAAGGAGGTAGCCTTTAGGAAATTGAAACGTAAGACCTAGAACACCAAGCGTGCCCTTTTTCGGTCCGGAGCACGATCCGAGACCCACGGCCACAGAATCCCCCGAAGCGTAGATCCCCGTCGAAAAGACCTTATCACCTTTTTCCAACGGCACCAGGTTCACCTTTTCCCTTCCAGTCGCGCGCTCGCCCGGCTTGAGAATGCGGCCGCATCGAAACGTGAACAAACCGTCCTGGTACCTGCCAGCGCAAGTGCCGTCCCCGGGGCCGGTGAACACTGCGAGACCCGACCGTTGAATTGTGAGCGTCGCCGGCGGACCGCCATTTTTGCAAATATCTTTGGCCTTAGTGTTACGCGTAGCTTGGAGCTGGGGGTACCGCGCCTTCAATTCTTCCTGCAATGCAATGGCAACTTGCAGCAGAGGCGTGGATGGAGAGGCCGCCAACCAGTTTCGCTGGGCCTGCAGCGAGGTAAGAGACGTTATCAGCAAGAGCAGTGCGAATGCCCGAATGCTGCGGAAGTATTTCTTGTGCATGACCGAGTTTGTCCCCCGGCCAACCAATTGTCTTTCCTGCGTTGAAAGAAGGTGGGCTGGCCTGGTAATAGGTTTATCGCCTCCCCGGTGAGGAGCAACGCGACAATCAGACGATTAATGCGCGTATCGCTCCTGTCCCTGTTGGTTATGCATTTAGCGACCGCAAGGGCATAACTGTACGCCCCTGGGATGCTCTCAGCAATAGGTCCGCGCCGCTTATTCGATATCCGCTACCTTGCCGTTCACAAAAATGACTTTGATCTTGGGTTGGTTGTAGAAATAAAGCAGCTTGGTGGCTCCCTTGGTGCGATTGACCGGCTTGCCACAAGCTTCCTCTACCTGGGCAACGGTTTGCCCAACCTCAGGGTTGCAGGCAGAAGCCGGATCTTCCTGTTGCTGATCTTGGTTGCCACCTTGCTGAGCCTGTCCGCCGCCACCTTCCTGCGGTCCGCCTCCGCCGTTGCCCTGGTTGCCGTTGCCTTGTTGCCCTTGGTTGTTTCCACCGTCGCCTTGCTGGTCTCCGCCACCCTGCTTGAACACCGTGGCGATGGTATCTTCCACCTGCGACACGTTCTCCGGCTTCAGCTCCTTGAAGTGAAAGACAATTTCGCCTTTGTAAGGATTCTGCTGGTCGCCGGCCTGCTTGCAGGTGATGATGGTGAACTTGACTTCGCCTTTCTTCTCGTCCACTTCCAGTTTGGCCGGGTAGACTGTGTCTCCGGTGGTCACCACATCCATCGGTTGCTGCGCGGCTTGATCGCCGACTTTGGAGCTGCCCGCCCCGATCACTCCTCCAACTTTGGGGACGTGTGACAACCACCCGCCCGCTTTGGCGATTTTTTCGCCATTGCACGCGGTGCTGGGCGTCTTGAGCTTGCCGTCCGTGTAGTGGTTGGTGCACTTGGCAATCGTGGTGCCGCTTGTGCTGACGGGAAGGATGCGCATGCCGCCCACATTGTCTTGCGCCACCAGAGCGCTGTTCGGGTTGCCGACGTGGCAGCCGTCTGTTCCGCGGGCATACGGATAGGCTGCCTCCAGTTGCTCCTGCACCGATTGCGCTTGAAGCTTGGAAACGGCGGCCAGGGCGAAGATCAGGGTGAGTGTGCAAATGCAGCGGAAGAGATTCTTACTCATCATCGGGCTACTCCTTTTGCGGGCTAAGGTTGCCGTCGAAGTTTTGTTTTGGGTCCGGACGCGGGCACGGTCCCTGTCGCGCGTCATTTTGCTGCTGAGTTGCGCTCCCGCCACTCCGGCGAGAATGGCAGAGCACCGCTCTTGCTTTAGGGGCCTACCTGCTCAAATCTTTGACAAGGTCCCGGGCCAGCCATGGTATGGATTGAGATTACAGGGCAGTCATGGCTAGGCCGGCTGGCGCAGGGCTGTCTCACTGCGCTTCCTTACGGCATTTTTCTTATTGCACATCGGACACTTTACCGCCGATGAAAGTGACTTTTAGATCTTTGTAAACGTAAATCTGCTTGGCGCCAAGGTTTACTTTCTTGTCCGGTTGTCCCCATGCCGCCACCACCTGTTCAATGGTCTGTCCTATCTCAATGGAAGGCGGTTCCTGCTGCGGAGCCTGGTTATTGTCCGCCTGCTGTTGATTGTCCGGCGCGTTCTGCTGGTTTTCGTTGTCCTGGGCTTGCGGCGGCTGCTCCCCTTGCTGCTGCTCCTGCTGTTGGCCGGCGTTGTCCGGGGTAAAGACTTCAGCGATCTTGTCTTCCACCTGGGGCACGCCGGTAGTTTTCAGCGTGTCTTTGGGAAACTCAATCACCACCTGCCCTACGTAAAGGGCAGCCCGGCCAGGATCTCCGGAGCAATATCCGAATGCTACCCTGACTTCGTCCTTGGCCACTTCAATCTTTGTGGGGTAGACCTTGTCACCTTTTTCCAGCGTCACCAGGGCCTGTTTGGTCAGGTTGAGGTAGTAATTGCATTTGAAGCCGGGCCGGGTGATGGCGCCGTTTCTGTAATGGGCCGCGCACATCGTGGAAGACGAGGTTTGAGGCAGTGCGCCAATTCCGGATTTCTGCAGCAGCATCCCCGTTTCAGGGTTGCTCACCGTGCAGCCGCCCCGGGAGCTGAATTTGGCGGTTGGATATTGCGCTTCCAGTTGTTCCTGCAGCGAAGGCGAGGCATCCGCACCCTGGGCATGCAGCGGCGTGATCGCCATCGCCCCGACCAGAGTCAGGGCGATGGCTTCAATACAGCGAAAAAAGTTTTTGGTCATCGTCTGCTCTTTTGTTCATTATTGGCCTGGTCCGGGCTTGCCTTTGATTACTTCCTGCTCTTCCGAATCGGCGTCTTTTTGCACATTTTCCAGGTCGGCATCAGCCGCCGCGTCCGCCGCCGGGGCCGGCACCTCGCCTCCAATGGTCCCGGTGTCCGGGGCCTTGGGCAGGCCGTTCTTGCCGGAATTGTCAGCCAGCGTTTTCAGACCGGAATCCAGTTTCTGCCGGAACTGATTGTGCATTTCCTGCAGCTCGGTAACTTCCACCGCTGAATTGGTGCTTGTCGGGCAATCGCCTTTCTTGCTGCTGACCACGCTCACGCCGACTTTGTTGTTCCCGTCGGGGTCAGTCCCGGTGCGCAGCAGGACGTCCCCTGCCGTGACCCCGCATTCATCGCCGCTATCGGTCACCAGGTCAAGGTTGGTGGCCACGATGAACACTTTTTGGTTGGGATCAAGCGCCGCCGG
>JBGPLR010000017.1:0-16520 GCA_041486545.1 Terriglobia bacterium | reverse complement strand
CCGGGCGAACTGCGCGGACGAACCGAGCGCATGTTCCGTTTTGAAGAACTGACGGACGTCCAGGCAACGCTGCAAAAGCTGATGCAGCGCACGCCTCCGCTGGTGAAGGGGCTGCCGCGCCAGCCGGGGACCAAAGAGGCCCGCTACGCGCACCTGCTTTGTGGCGACGTGGAGGGCTGGGAAGCGCCGCCGGAGACAGCGCCTTCTTCCCATGGGGCAGATGACGAGCGCGTGGCGCGTTTGGAAAATGAAGTGGCCGAGTTACGCCGCGAAATGGATGAACTAAAGCAACAGATGGACAGCTTAAAAAAACAGTTTGAATAGCCGCTTCCATCCACGCAGTTGAGCATTGCTGTGAATGCTTTCGGGATTGTTCCATTGTGTGGTCAACCGGGTAATGAGTTCCTCCACGCCGATGTTGCTCATGTCCTCGGGAACCTTGCCGTCGCCCGCACAAAACAGAGTCCTGATTATGTGCTGTCCCAGCGCGCGATAGCTTTCAAACTGCGACTCGGTAAACCACTGGTCGGCAGTTGGCTGGTGAGGGAAATCAGGGTGGAGCGCCTGGTAATTCAGCACGTCCGCGGACTCGTCTTTGGTGAGCGAAGGCTTGATGTACACCAGGACGCCATCTTTCACGGTGTTGCCCGGGCCGGGAGGAAGGTTATTCAGCGGAGGATCACTGTTGCTGTACTTGATCAGGCCGATGGCGCAGTGCCAGTAGCTGAACGGGGTGGTGCCCACTTTGAGGAGCTTGTCGGTCTTGATCTCAATATCAATGCCCATGTCCGAGCGGCATTTGCGGATAGCGCCAGCCAGATCGTCGAACGCCAGGTTCTTGTCCTCGCCGGCGTCACTGGCCAGAATGAAGCGGCAGCGGCGCTTCACCAGTTCGTAAAGACCGAGATTTTCAAAATGGCCGCCATCGGATAGATAAACGTAGCCGCTGTCGTCGTCCGTGGCGCCGAAGAGTTCGGCCAGCAAGTAGCCCAGGCCGATTTTGGGTCCCGGGTTGCGCCAACACCTGGGATCGCGCGGATTGCCGACCCATTGGCCCAGGCGCACGTTAAACACGGTCATGAGAAAAGCCAGGGCCGGGGTACTGTGAAATCCCATGTTCGGGCTGGCGGCAGCGCCGGAAATAGCCATGGCCGTGCCGATGTAAAAGCCGCCGTTAGGATACGCGTATTTCGCGGTGGGGCGATAACCGTCACCGGCCTGCCCGCGTTTTTCCCACTGCCCGGGCCGCAACAGTTTTTCAAACCACACATCGTAGCCGCAAAACTTGGGAGTCATGACAAACGAAGCAGCTTTGCGCTCCTGCCAAGCCAGATCTTTGCCGTGCACCAGATTCAACGCGCAACCCAGAATCGGATACGGACCGTCATAACCATGGTCAGCGGTGAGGCTGCACAAAAAGAGATTATCGTCATCATCAAAACCGGTTACGGGATTCGGCACTCTTTCCCGGTGCGAAGCGCCCAGATAACAGCGCACCAGGCGGTTGCGATAGAAATTGTGCATGGAGAATTCGTTGAGGTCCACGCGCAGAGCCAGAAGCAGCGATGCGAGCAAGCAGATTACAAAACCCCACAGCACTTTCGCGCGGCCCACGCCCAGAAAGGCTGCCCAATATTCTTTTACCGGGAGGTCTTTTTTCTTCTTCACCACCGCTTGCACCTGAACGGTGACTTCCTGGGAAGAAGTCTCAGCCATCTGCACCGCAACCTGGCTTGGGCCTTTAGGATTCGGTGACATGTTGTGTGGGGAAATAATGTTGTTAACTCCCACTGAGACCAGAACTAGCAGTCCAGCGGCAAAGATGTAGGGCGTCAGGCTGAGCAACTTGTCTTTTACCGTGGAGTCAAGCCCGCTGGTCTTGGAGCTGCCGCCTCCCAAAATTCCAGCGAGCGTGGCGCCCACCCAACTGAAGGCGGTTGTCCAGGCAGACTTGGGAAACTGCGAAAGCCAAAGCGCGAAAAGCGGCGAGTATCCGGCCAGAGCAAAAACACCGGCCCACGAAATCGAGATGATCAAGATCCAGGCTTCCAGCCTTCCAATCCATTCTCTGCGGGGTTCGCTCAACAGCGTGCCCAGCAACCCGACCTGGAGCACAGAAAAAGCCAGAAAGACCAAGGCGACAAGGGGAGTCCCAAAGCCCAGGACATTCCACTCGTGAGCTGGACGCTGCATCCATCCTTGCAAAAGCAATGCAGTTTGCCGGAGGAGGACCCCGCCCAGCGCGCCGGCCGCGGCACAAGCGGCGGTACACTTGACCGCGAGCCACACAGTTTTCCAATCGCGAGTTTTTTTACGAAATGCGTAATGATGCACGATGGCTGCGCCCAAGAGCCAGGAAACCGCGCCCGCCGCTGCGCCACTGACCGGCCACGGCCAAAAAGGACGATTGCCGGAAATGCTGCCTTGAGCCAGCAGCCAGGCGAGAAAGCTGATGGCCAGGAACAGCGGCAGCGTGACCAGAGCGAAGATGCCAGCCTGCCGCGCGGTCCAGGGATACACCGCAACCACCAGGTCGTTCTTCTTGACATCGGCAACTGCCATGTCCAGATCCATCGTCTTTTTGTCCCAATCAAACGCAGAAAGTCGAGTGGCATGGCCTACGTCTTTGCGGCGCACAATGTTTTGGTCCCAAATTTCCACCCGCCCGACGCGGGCCAGCAGCCGGTCGGCGAGCTTCTTAATCTCTCCAGGATCGGCTTGGGATTCAGCCGCCAGCGCTTCTTGGAAAAGCCATTCAATGTTCACCAGTTGCTGCTGGGGAATCGGATTGCCGTTGGGGTCCTTGGGAGCGTCTTTTCCTACGCGGGCAATCACGCGATCAGCGCCGGGGCTGCCGGCGTAGTACGCCATGTTGCGGGCGATGACTATGGCCGCGAGGACCGCAAACCCAACCAGGATTGCAACAATCGGATAACACGGCGGGGTAAACCAAGCCAGGCCGCTCCTGGCGCCGACAATGACCACGCGCGGAACAAGAATGGCCGCGGCGATGAACAGCACCAGGATGGTTTGGTTCAAGAGGACATTGCGCAAGTAGGTGGCAATGGCCGTCCAGGTATCAAGCCCGAACAATCCCAGGCGCGGCGTGAGATAGTTGCTGTATTCGCGCAGGAACCTGATTTCCGGCGGCTCTTTGAAATTCGGCTGGTTGGTGCGCGGCTCGCGCAAGCGCTTTTCCACTTCCACCATGCCCTGGCGGGAAACCCAGGCCGCCAGCCAGGAGCCGATGTATCCGCCTCCGGACACCGTAGAAAGATAGTGGAACCGCCGCAGGAACTTGTGTTCCGCCAGCCCTTGCAGCACGCCCAGATTGAAGGTGGCGCTGCGAATGCCTCCTCCGGAAAACGCCAGCCCCAAAAGATTGAAGCGCCCGGCTTGCTGGATGATGCTGCCGTAGTTCTTTTCATCATCCAGGGCCTCTTCCACTTCAGGATCCAGCCGTGCGAGCGGATCCTTTGGCGGCGGCGGGAAGCGCGGCTCGGGTTCCATCACTTGGGCGGTGGCGACTTTCGCCTTGACCTCCGGCGGAAAGTTGTCGCGCACCGCGGCGGTGCGGAGGACCTCTTTCAGTTCGGCCTTCAAGACGTTTTTGAAACTATCAGCCGGTTCTCCCATGACGGAGGAGGTCGCGAACGTGTCCCCGCCGAACGCCACCAGCAACAAAAAAAAGCCGATGGCCATGAGCAATGCGCCCAAGAGCAGCAACTCTCCGCAACAAACAAAGCGCCCTATGACGCCGGCGATTCCGCAAAATGCGGCGGCAGCGAAGAGAGCGGCGGAACCGTAAACAAGGCCATCCACCCATCCCGGCCGGGCCTTACCGGCGGGGGACAACGATGGGTGGAAGATCAGATAGGGAGCGACCAATAGCAGCGTCACAAAGATCAGCGACCATTTGGTGATTGCAAACCAGAAAGGCCAAATATGCGGCAGGCCATACGGTCCGATCACGGAGACGATGCCGAAGTCTTCCGCAAGGTCGGCGAGGGCGGCGACTGAAATACAAATTCTCGCCACCAGTCCCAGAGTTCGCCACAATTTGATGGGAGAGCGGGACATCGGTCCGGCTAACGAGAAGAAAAATACCGCCCAGTAGAGCCCGATGAAAACAATATCCAGTGCCTGGAGGCAGAGCAGGGTGGACTTGTAGGCCGCCAGCTTGGAGTCTTGTGGAGGGAGGATGGTGCCAGCATCCTGCTGGTTTTGGGCAAACTCCATGGCCAGGCCGGCTCCGGAAATGCCTTTGACCGTTGTCTTGGGGAGCGAGCGGCCGTTGTACCCCATCAACACGGCCCACAGTACGAGGGAGAGAAGCAGCACGAAGTGACGCCGCATGAAAACTCCTGCTGAAACGGCGGGATTATACAACGGCTGGATTGCGACGATCCGCGATGGCAAAAATTATTCGCTCTTTGGAGACGCTGAGAACTCCAATGGTACGGCCGACAATAAAAAAGCGGCAACTTGCGTTGCCGCTCTCAAGTGCAATTTCTGAAAGACTAGTGAAAAGTTTTGCGCTACTCGGGTTTCGCGTCCTGCTGCGGCTTGGTGATGGCCACCGTCTCGCCCACGTCGCCTACCTTGAAGCGGGCGAAACGGCGGACGGAAATGTTCTCGCCCAGCTTGCCGATCTTGCTGGCGATGAGCTGGTGGATGCTGATGCCCGGCTCTTTCACGAAAGGCTGGTCCAGCAGGCAAACTTCTTCGTAGAACTTGGCCATCTTGCCTTCCACGATCTTTTCCACCACTGCCGGCGGCTTGCCGGTGCCTGCGGCCTGGGCGCGATAAATTTCCTTCTCGTGCTCGTAGGCCTCGGGCGTGACGTCTTCCTTGCGGACGAACTTGGGATCGGCCGCGGCGATGTGCATGGCCACGTCCTTGATCAGGTCTTTGAAGTCGTCAGTGCGGGCGACGAAGTCGCTTTCGCAGTTGATCTCCACCAGCACGCCGATCTTGCCGCCGGCGTGGATGTAGCTGGCCACCGAGCCTTCACTGGTCACGCGCGCAGCTTTTTTGGCCGCCGTGTGGACGCCCAGCTTGCGCAGATGGTCCACGGCAGCTTCTTCAACGCCGCCGGTGGCTTCCAGGGCCTTCTTGCAATCCATCATGGGCGCTCCAGTGCGCTCGCGCAATTTGCGCACCTGGTCCGCGGTAATGTTGGTCTTCTTAGGGTCGTTCTCGCCCGGGGCAGCCGTAGTAGTCATGGAACCTTCCGTTTTCATATAAATCTCAAAAACCTCTCTACAAACACTTCCCCGCAGGCTTGATAGCGGGGAAAAAGCAAATCTAAAAGTGGGCTCTTCAGCGATGTTGCGCAAAAGGTGGCCGCGCAAGAACACAAGAACTCGCGCAAGAACTCAAGAACTGATGACCGGCGGAGCGGCTAAACTGATTTGGTCTCTTCAGCAGGCACGTCAGCAGGCACGTCCGCAGCGGCATCAGCCGGAACGTCGGCAGGCGGCGCTTCGGCCTCGGCAGAGTCAGCCATGCGGCCTTTCCCACCCAGCACCTGCTCCATGTTCAGCTCTTCTTCTTCCAGCAAATCAGCGGAAGTTGGAGTGCGGACAGCCTCAGATGCCTGTTGAGCGGCCATGGCACCGGCGATGTCTGCGGTTTCCTTGTCGGTGGCGGCCTGGGCGCCTTCCGCGATGGAGTCAGCCACCTTGGAGGCAAACAGGCGGATGGCGCGCAGCGCGTCGTCATTGCCGGGGATGACCCAATCCACTTCCGTGGGATCGCAATTGGTGTCCACCACGGCGACCACCGGAATGCCGAGCTTGCGGGCTTCCTTCACCGCAATGGCTTCCTTGTTGGAGTCAATCACAAACACAATGTCCGGCAGCCGGTTCATGGTCTTGATGCCGGCCAGGTTGGCCTGCAGGTGTTTGCGCTCGCGCTCCAGCTTGATGACTTCTTTCTTGGGCAGCAGCTCATAACGGCCATCGGTGGCCATTTCGTCCAGTTCTTTGAGCCGCTTCACCGATTTCTGCACGGTGACCCAATTGGTCAGCAACCCGCCCAGCCAGCGGTTGTTCACGTAGAACATGCCGCAGCGTTGCGCTTCTTCCGCAATGGCGTCCTGCGCCTGGCGCTTGGTGCCGACGAACAGGACGGTCCGGCCTTCGGCAGCGGAGTCCTGTACAAATTTGCTTGCGTCCTTGAACATCTTCAACGTCTTTTGCAAGTCGATGATGTAGATACCATTGCGCTCCCCGAAGATGTATTCCTTCATCTTGGGGTTCCAGCGCTTGGTCTGGTGCCCGAAGTGGACGCCCGCTTCGAGCAACTCCTTCATGGTGATAGTAGCCAAACGACCTCCTTGTTGAATTGCATCCTCCGCGGCAGTCGCGCCCGCTCGGGATTGATTCCCTTGTCCGCTCCCGTTGCAGCGGGAGGGAAAATTTTGATCCTGGTTCACTGCCACTCATCCATCCTCAGGACCACGGACGGCGAGCTAAATTCGAACTGCCATGACAACGGACGCAACAGCGCGTCCCGGCAAAAATCTTTAGCGCTTGCTGAACTGGAACCGCTTGCGGGCGCCTTTTTGTCCGTACTTCTTGCGCTCTTTGCCACGGGCGTCGCGTCTGAGGAAACCTTCCGCCTTTAGTTTCTTGCGGAGTTCCACGTTGAACTCCAGCAGCGCGCGGGCGATGCCCATCCGCAACGCGCCGGCCTGGCCGTTGATGCCGCCGCCGGACACGTTGGCGGTGATATCAAACGTGGACGTGGTCTCGCTGGTGACCAGAGGCTGGCGGAGTTCAACCCGCTGGGCCTCCGTCAGGAAGTACTTGGCCAGTTCGCGATCGTTGACGATAAACTTGCCGCTTCCAGGACGCAGAAACACGCGAGCTACGCTCGACTTGCGGCGTCCGGTGCCGTAATACTGAACTTGATCAGCCATCTTTTTATCCAAACTCCTGATCCAAACTCTTGTCCCGCATTGGGGACGTAAACCTACCGGGTGGCCAGCACCAGCGCCTCAGGCTTCTGCGCCTGATGATCGTGCTTGTCGCCCTTGTAAACTTTCAGCTTCTTGCCCATGGCCTTGCCCAGCTTGTTCTTGGGCAGCATGCCCAAGATTGCTTCCTGGACGATGCGCTCCGGCGCGCGGTTAAAGCGGTGGCGAAAGTCCTCTTCGCGCAGGCCGCCGGGGAAGCCGGTGTAATGGCGGTAAACTTTTTGATCGGCCTTCATGCCGGTGACGCGGACTTTTTCCGCGTTGATCACAATTACGTGGTCGCCGGTATCTATAAAGGGCGTGTACTGGGGATTTTCTTTCCCCGCCAGAATCCTGGCCACACGGGAAGCCAGGCGTCCCAGAGTGTGCCCTGAGCCGTCCACGACGAACCACTTGCGCGCAATGTCCTGCCCGCTAGGAAAACGGGTAACCATGCCTCAAACTCCTGAGAATAAATCGCTTAGAAAGACCGCTCGAATGACGCCGCTTACTACTTCCGAAGAAGACACAAGGCGGGCTAACTGCAGAGCAGTGAAGATAAAAGGATACCCAATTGCGCCAGGAAATGTCAACGCTGGGCGGTTCCCATTCAGGTACACTGGCCCGTTTCCCTGAATCACACCGTTTTTCTGAAAACCAAAGCCTGAGGTGAACCAGGTGCGCCGGAAATTATCATTGGTCTTGTGGTCTCTGGTGGTCGCGGCGAGCGTTACGGCGTCCGCTCAGGACGTGGAAAAAGCCCTGAACACTCAGTACAAGGACAAAATCCTGGCGCTGCGGCACGCCCGGCAGGTCAACAAGCAAGAATACGATTCGGCCGGCGCTGTGGTCGGCGACAACGCGGAAGGACCGTGGACGCTTTACGGGCGGATCCGGGTGGAAAAGATTACCGTCATGCCCACCAGGCTGGAACTCAAGGGCAGGCGCGTTCCTTACCGGCTTGACAAAAGGACTCAACAACTGGTTCCGTTCAAAGATGGACAGAAAGCGACCATCCTGATCAGGCTGGACAAGCCTTTGACCGCCGCTGACGACGAAAAAGCCATTCTGGAGAAAGTATTCGCGTTCAGCAATCAGGACATTGTGAACGCGGCGCCTGATTGGTGGCGGCACTATCTTTCGTTGCGCTTGGGCTTGATCCCTGCCTTGCCACCTGCAACCGCGAAGCTCAACGCTGGCCATCCGACGGCAACGCCACCGGACGCACAAGCCGTGCAAGAGGCGAAAGCTGCGGCTCAATCCGGCAGCGGCTTGCCCGCGACGGAAGAAATCGTGGAGGTGGGAAAAACCGTTCAGCGACCCAAGGTGTTGTACCAGCCGGAGCCGCAATTCTCAAAAGAAGCACGGGACGCGAAGTATCAGGGCTTGGTGGGCTTGAGCGTGATCATTGACCGGACCGGTGTTATCCGCCGCGTCCTGATCGTCCGAGCGGCAGGCATGGGGTTGGATGAGCAGGCGGTCCAAGGCGTAAAAGCCTGGCGATTTGAACCCGCGACACGCAATGGAGAACCGGTCGCGGTGGCCGTTTACGTGGAAGTGGCATTCAATTTTTATTGACTTTGGCCGCCACACTTTCCCGACGTTCGTGCCAAGATCTCCGCCATCTTCTCCGCCGCCTCCGGCGCAAGCTCAAAATGCAGGAGAGGCTCAATCAGTTCCAGCTCCATCAAGACTGGCCCTTGCGGACGCATGACTATGTCTGCACGGCAGTAGACAGCCTGCGGTGCGAAGCGGCCAAGAATGGCTTCAGCCATCTGCACGGCTGCTGCGGGCGGCGAGGCGAGGGTGTGCAGTCCGCCGTGCTCCTCTTGCACGCGAAAGTCGCCGTGGCGCGGCAGCTTGTTGACGGCGTGCGTGCATTCGTGGCCGGCAAAGGCATCTCTCGCAGACGCTTTCGCTATGAAAATCAGCGACCATTCGCCGCTGGTGGCAATTTCAGGCACGAGTTCCTGAACCATCATGGACCGATCCTGGAGCAGAGCATTGAGTTTGGCGCCGAAGCCGCCGGCTTGCGCGGCTTCAATCTTGTAGGTTTCAAAAGCTGAAGCCGAAATCGTGGGCTTGATCACCGCAGCCGTGAGCCCGGCGGAACGCATCAGTTCTATCAGGACTACCTGCGGTCTTCGCTCCAAAGATCTTCGTTCTAAAGACCCGCGCTCCAGGAACGCAGTCTTTGGCACGGCGAAGCCGGCAGCTGCAATATCCTTTAAGTAGTGTTTGTCCATGTTCCAGCGGACGATCTCCGGGGCGTTGACGACTCTTGTGCGCTGGGCGACCGCGGTCAGCCAGTCCAGGAATCTTTCCGGTTGCAGGTGGTAGTCCCACACCGACCGCAGGACGAGCAAGTCGCACGCCAGCGATTGCGGCGGTGTCTCCGTCCAGACGACGGGGACAACTTTCGCGCCGCGCTTTTCCAGCGCCCGAGCGAGGATGAGGTCGTCAGCGATCAGATGGCGGTGCTCGGCGCAGGTGGCGAAACCGATGGAGACATCAGGCATGTTGGAAGAAACATTGTATCGGCAGCGCTACGTGTGGAAGGTATAATCGCCACCAGCACCCGTTCCATGGACAACTGATTCTTGTTGAGGAGATGAACATGGCGGCCCCCGTCAGGATGTTGGCGCCCTTCGTATTGGCGCTTGTATTGTTGTCGCTATCACCGATTACAGCCACATCCGCGGGTCCCAAGAAAGCTCCGTCAGGACCGGCGATCACCGGCGTTGAGTTGCAGGATGCTCAAAAATTCCTGGCGCCGCAACAGTGCCCCCTTGTTATGAATTTTCAGGCCCATATCACCACTGCACGCCCTGTATCGGTAAGGTACACATGGGTGGATTCCCATGGCCGCACCTGGCCGGAACATCACCGGAGGTTCTCACTTCCGGGCGTCAACGCGGTGAGGCATACATGGAAGCTGGGAAAGCCGGGAAAAACAGTGGATGAATGGGTGCAGCTGAAGATAATCTCGCCAGAGGCAAGGTTGTCGAACAAGGTCCCCGTGCGCTTCACCTGTAAGTAAGTTTCTTTTTCTTCTGTTTCTTCTTCGCTTCGTGCCGTTGTGTCTTCGTGTCTCCGTGGTGACTTTTCCGCCGACTGTGTTTAGATAGAAGACAGATGCTCCAACTCTCCGCCGCCGGAAAGCGATTTGGCCCAAAAGTCCTCTTCCAGGACCTGGACTGGCTTATCACGCCGCAGGACCGCGTGGGCCTGGTCGGCGGCAACGGCACGGGCAAGACCACGCTGCTGAAGATCCTGGCCGGCATGGAAGGCCTGGACTACGGCGCGGTAAACCGCCAGCGCGGTATCCGCTGTGGCTACCTTCCGCAGGACGGCCTATCGCTCTCCGGGCGCACGGTGTTTGCCGAGTGCCTTTCCGTGTTCAGTGACGTTCACGCCATGCAGCGCGAGATGGAAGACCTTTCCCATCGCATGTCCACGGTCGAGCACGAAAGCGCCGAATACCAGCAGATTGGGGAGCGCTTCCACCGGGTGCAGGCGGAGATACAGTCCCGCGACGGCTACAACATTGAATCCGAAGTCGGCACGGTGCTCAACGGCCTGGGCTTCAAGAAAGAAGACTGGGAGCGGCGGACGGAAGAGTTTTCCGGCGGATGGCAGATGCGCATCGCCCTGGCCAAACTGCTGCTGGAAAAACCCAATCTCTTGTTACTCGACGAGCCCACCAACCATCTGGACCTGGAAACGCGCAACTGGCTGGAAGACTATTTGCATGACTATCCCAACGCGTACGTGCTGATCTCGCATGACCGCTACTTTCTTGACGTAACGGTGAACAAGACCGCCGAAATCTGGAACAAGAAAGTCTGGTTCTACACCGGCAATTACGAAAAATATCTGGCACAAAAGACGCAGCGGCGCGAACAGCTGGAAGCCGCGTATCGCAACCAGCAGGAGAAGATCGAGCAACTGGAGTTGTTCATCAATCGCTTCCGCTACACGGCCAGCAAAGCCAAGCAGGTGCAAAGCCGGATCAAAGAGCTGGAGCGGATGGAGAAAGTTGAAATCCCGCCGGAGGAGAAGACCATCCACTTTTCTTTCCCGCAGCCGCCGGCCAGCGGACGCAACGTGGTGGAAGCCAAAGACCTGGCCAAGAGCTACGGGCCGAAACATGTTTTCTCCAAGGTGAATTTTGTCATCGAGCGCGGCGACCGCATTGCGCTGGTCGGCGTGAACGGCGCGGGAAAATCCACGCTGATCAAGCTGCTCGCCGGGCATGAGCCGGCCACCGCCGGGGAAATCAAGCTGGGGCACAACGTTGACGTGGATTATTTTGCCCAGGACCAGTACAAAGCCCTGGACACAGAAGCCCGCCTGCTGGATGACCTGTTCGAGGCGGCGCCGCGCTCCACGCAGACTGAGCTGCGCAGCCTGCTGGGCTGCTTTTTGTTTTCTGAAGACGATGTCTTCAAGACCATCGGCGTGCTTTCCGGCGGCGAGCGCAACCGCTACGCGCTGGCGCGCATGCTGTTGCATCCGTCAAACTTTCTGCTGCTGGATGAGCCGACGAACCATCTGGACCTGCGCGCTAAAGACACGCTGCTGGACGCGCTGCAGAAGTTCACCGGGACGGTGGTGTTCGTTTCCCACGACCGCTATTTCATTGACAAGCTGGCCACCCGCGTTTTTGAAATTGGCGACGGACGCGTTGAGATATTCCCCGGAAACTACGAAGACTACCTCTGGCGCAAAGAGGGCAAATCGCCCGCGGCCGACGGTGGTTTTACAAAAGACGGTTTGGCAACGAACGATGGTTTCGTCCGGAACGAGTTGGCAAACAACGGCGCGCGCCCGCCGGCGCATGCGGAGAAATCGCCATCGGCGCATCTCGCAGAAGCTTTTCCGGATGGGGATGCCAAGAAGCGCGTGAATCCTATCAAGCTCAAGCTAATGCGCGAGCGCTGCAATGAGTTGGAAGAGGAGATCGCGCGGCTGGAGACGGCCAGCGCCCTGGCGGAAACCGCGTTGCAGAATTTTGTGAGCGCGGAGGAAACCCAGCGGCAGACGGAGCTGCTCCATCGATCGCGATCAGAAATGGAACAGCGCATGGCGGAGTGGGAAGAGCTGGCGGCAGCGCTGGAACCAACAGAATAGTTATTTCTCAGGGGCTAAAGATCCCCACGCTTCGCCAGCGCCGCGCGAAAGCGCGGGCCACCCACGGGCCCGCGGCAATCAATCATTCAGCTGCTACGCGCGTCGCCGCAGGGGCCCTGCCGTTCGGCGGGCGCGTTCCGGCGATTTGGCCGAAAGATCAATCCTGGTGGTCTCTTCCATGTCATTCCATTCCGCGGCGCGCACGCAGAAGAAGCCCAGGATGCCCAACCCGGCCGCCAGGCTCAGCAGCAGCAGCGGAAGAAAGAAGAACTCGGTGTTGTATCCCGCGCGCAGGTAGATGGCGGTCGGATCCAGCGGGTTATAGAAGATGTGTTCTGCGGTACCGACTCGGGCCTCCATCTGATTGCCCCACGCGGTGCAGTCAGCGCCGGCGCGGTTACGGTCCACCGCGATATATTCTTTGTCGCCGACTTTGTATTTGAGGCGGTAGTCCGCCGAGCAGGTGGTGGCGGCGCTATCCAGCGCGTACGAGGCGGTGGCCCCGCTGATGGTGGCGTCGGTCTGCGCCCAGGCATGCAAGACGTATTCCTGGTAGAGAAAACCCACCAGCGCCAGCGCCAGCGCAACCAGGCTGAGCTTGTACAGAATTCTTCCCTGCACCGTCAGCAGACGGTTGAAACCTTGTCCTAATTTATTCATGGCGATACCGCAAGACGAAGCAGGTGGCAAGAGCTTACACTAATTCAATACTCAGGAACAGAATTACAAGCGTTTTCTTGTGAAAATGAGAGGAATTAATGTTGAGAAGCGTCCTGACCGGGCCAAACCATTGAAGAGACTGGGCGGAGCCATGCTGTGAATCCTGGCAATGACGTACGTGGGGCCGGCGGCGTACGCCTATTTCTTCGTCGAAAAACAGATTTTCCAGCCTTGCACGGAAAGAGGCCCCGCACGGAAAGAGGTGACGATGCGTTCTTCAGGAAATGACGTCATTTGATGGCGGGAAACCCAAGAACGGGCTGTGGCCTCTGAAGAAGGTCCTCATGGGAGTGCTGCTGACGGTGGCTATGGTGTACGTGGCGTTCATGGCCATGGCATTTTTCTCCTCGGAAGGCATGATCTTCCTGCCGCACGCCTCCTCGTACCGGGACACGCCGGAAATCATCAAGATCACCAGCGCCAACGGCGCGAAGATTTCCGCCATGTATCTGCAGAATCCCCAGGCGCGCTTCACTCTGCTGGTGAGCCACGGCAACGCCGAAGACCTGGGCGATGACCGCTACTGGCTGGAGGACTTGCGCCGCGCCGGGTTCAGCGTGCTGGCGTTCGACTACCAGGGATACGGCACCAGCGAAGGCAAGCCCTCGGAAAAAGGAGCTTATGGAGATGAGGCTGCGGCGTACGACTACCTGGTCCAACAACTGGCCACGCCGCCGGAGCGGATCATTATCTATGGGCGATCGGTGGGCTCAGGTCCGGCGGTGCACCTTGCCGCGCGCCGGCCGGCTGCGGGGCTGATCCTGCAGAGCCCGTTCCTTACGGCTTTTCGCGTGTTGACGCAAATCCCTCTGCTGCCGTTTGACCGTTTTCCCAATGCTCGTGATATTCGCAACGTCCACTGCCCACTGCTGGTGATTCACGGCGAGGCAGACGAGGTCATTCCCTTCCGGCACGGACAGAAGCTGTTTGCCATAGCCAATCAGCCCAAACAATTTGTTGGTTTTCCCGGCGCCGGCCACAACGACCTGGAGTTAGTCGCGGGAGCAAAATGCTTTGAGGCCATCCGCTCTTTCACAGCTTCGCTAGAGAATCCAGCGCGCTAGCCGCGCGCTATAAGGGATGCAAAGACGACCTAAAAGTTGCTATATACTTACGCCCAGTTCGGAGGTAGGCGATGCGTATAGTCGGACGTAGCTTTGCCAGGTTGTCAGCACTAGTTTTTTCCTTGGTTCTCATTGCTTCCGCGGTGGCGCAGGACGCGCAGACCAGCCCAAAGCCCCAGCCGGACCCGCTGGTGGTATTCCAATCGCAACAAGTGCTGCGGTCTACCACGCGCCTGGTGGTGGTGGACGTGGTGGTCACGGACGAGAAAGGGAACTTCATTCCCGATCTCAAAGCGGAAGATTTCATCGTCAACGAAGACGGCAAGCCGCAGAAGATTTCAGACTTCAGCGTTCATCATCCTGGCGCGACGGCACAGGCGCCTGCTCCCTTGCCGGCCAACGTGACCGGCAACAATCCTCTGTACAGCAGCAACAGCTGCATGAACGTAATTCTGCTGGACGCGATCAACACCGATTTTTCCAACCATGCTTACGCGCAGGACATGTTGATCAAGTATCTGGAGACCGGCCCGCCCATCCAGCCGACAGCGGTGTTCGCCCTGGACGGCAAGCTGCGCATGCTGCATGACTTCACCACGGACACCAAGGCTTTGCGCGACGCGTTGGCCCACTTTGTGCCGCAAGGGCCGCAGCACATCGCTGACGTTTATGCCGCGGCGTCGCCATTTTCGCGCCGAGGTTCATTCCAGGTTACCGGCCATGGAAGGCAAATCACGTTCCAGTCGTTTAACTATCTGGCGCGCGCGCTGGCGGGTTATCCCGGACGGAAAAACCTGCTCTGGCTTTCAGAGGGCTTTCCCTTGAATCTTTTTCCCGAAGCGCTCATGGGCGAGCAGGTGGTGGCGATTGAAGATTATTCGCCGATGGTCGAGAGAATTGCCGACGCTCTGATGGATGCCCAGGTGGCTTTGTACCCGATTGACGCGGCCGGGGTGAGCAAAGACGACCGCTTTTCCGCCCGCACCGCCATGGAATCCATGGCCGAACGCACCGGCGGCAGAACGTTCTACAACCGCAACGACATTGATATGGGCGTCCGCACCAGCATGGACGATGGATCCAGCTACTACACCCTGGAATACTATCCTTTGAACAAAGACTGGAACCGCAAGTTCCGCAGCATTCAAGTCAAGGTGGACCGCGCATCAACCAAGCTGCGGTATCGCCAGGGCTACTACGCGCTGGGCCCGAACAGCACAGCGCATACCGACGCCACAACCGCGGCCACAGACTTCAGCCACGCTATGGACTTGGACTTTCCCTCGTCCACGTCCGTCCGTTTTCTGGCGGAAGTAACGCCGCCATCGGCAAAGACGCAGAACAAACTCGTGGTCAAGTTTGCCATTGATCCGCACACCATTGCCTTTGAGAAGCAGAGTGACGATCTGCAACACGCCGCCGTAAGCTGCGTGGTCTGGGCCTATCCCGGAAAAGGCGAGCCGGTTCGTTCTGAAGGCGGCGCCACCGCGGCCGTGAAAGCAGACGTATACCAGCAGCTCATACGCAGCCGCTTTCCCTGCCAGCGGACAATGGAACTCAAGCCCGGCCACTACAAGCTTCGGCTCGGGGTGTTGGACCGTGCTACTAACCTGATCGGCAGCACGACCACGGAAGTAACTATCCCCTGAAGCTGTTAGTTCGCGTCGAAAACGGACTAGAATTGCCGGAAAGAGAGTTGTGCCCGCAAGTCGGGACTTTCGATTCAGGAGTCTATTTATGCCATCATCGGTGTGTAGCCGAGTCCGCCTGCTCACGTCAAATCTGATTTTGGCGGCGTTGCTGGCCTCCGCAGCCGCTCAAGAGGGGCAGAAAGCCGAGCAAAAGCCGCCGGCCATCCAGCCCGTGTTCCAGTCGCCGGAAACGGTGAAGTCCACAACGCGTTTAGTCGTCGTTGACGTGGTGGCCACGGACAGCAAAGGACAGCCTGCTCTGGACTTAGGCGCCAACGACTTCGTTGTGTACGAAGACGGCAAGCCGCAGAAGATCAGCAGTTTCAGTTTCCAGCATGGAGGCGCGGCTCCAACCGCGTCCGCGAGCAACAGCCCCGGCGTGTTTTCCAACGCTCCGCAATACAAAGATGCGCAGTCGCTCAACGTGATTCTGCTCGACTACCTGAACGCCGAGTTTGGCAGCTATGCCTACGCTCGCGACCAGTTGCTCAAGTATCTTGACAGCAATCCTTCCGTCCAACCGACGGCGATTTACGCGCTGGAAGGAAAACTTACGCTGCTTTACGGTTTCACCACCAACACCAAGGTGCTGCGAGACGTAATCGCCGACTACAAACCCAAGGGCGGCACGCACGTGATGGACGTGTACAGCAGCGCTTCGCCGTTCGCGCGCAAAGGCGGCGACTTCAAAAGCAACGCCCGCACCATGGAAGCCACGCTGGCCGCGCTGAACAACCTGGCCCAGGCGCTGACCGGCTATCCCGGACGCAAGAACCTGATCTGGCTGTCTGAGGCTTTCCCGCTCACCCTGTTTCCGGACATCATCATGAATGATCCCAATCCGTTCACGACCCCGGGCGCAGCGCCGATTGGTTCCGGCACGATCGTTGGCAACGATCCTTCTATCCCGCCCGATACTGACCGCGACTTTACCGCCGAAGTGGAGAAAGT
>JBGPLR010000016.1:0-16577 GCA_041486545.1 Terriglobia bacterium | reverse complement strand
TCAATCACCGGCTTGATGGTAGCGCGGGCGTAGTCGCGAGACGCGGCGTTAATAGTCAAGACGGTCTGGCCGTCCTGCCGGGCCAAGCGGTAGCCCACGCGCGCGAATTTTCCCGTGCCCACGATCCGGTCCAGATCGCGCTCCAAGCGCTGCGACTGCGCCTCATCCAGGGGTTTTCCCGAGTAATCAGAAAGGCCCGCGCGGACCTGCTCTTTCAACGCGTGGTCGTCAACGGAAACGGTCATGGACTGCGGCGACTCCGGCGCCTGCATGCCCGCCGGGATTCGCGCGGCGCGTTTGGACGTGTATTCCTTCCATGCTGCATCGTCCAGGCGCAGGGCCAACAGCTTGTCTTTGACTTCTTCCGCAGCTTGCTTCCCGCGGGCGATAAACGCGTCGTATTTGTCGTACTCGTTGGCTTTCAAGTCGGCCACGTTCACCCCGACCAGGATGTCCATTTCCCTAAGCAATGCCAGGCTGCGTTTCTCATTGGCCCCGGTGACCACCAGCGCAGCCTCGGTCGCCAGTTCCACGGCGGAGATGTCTTTGTTGGCATCGACCGGCGCAGATTTCAGATGGATGGCGATAATCAAGTCCGCGCCCATGTCCTGGGCCACGCGCACCGGCAGGTTGTCCAGCACTCCGCCGTCAACGTACATTTTCTTGTCGTCGCGCACCGGGCTGAAGATTCCAGGAATGGACATGGTGGCCCGCAAGGCCATGCGCAAGGAGCCGTCCTTGAAGACATAATCTTTGTCGAAGACGTCTTCTTTTTTGGTGACCATGTCCACGGCCACGC
The DNA here is from genome assembly GCA_041486545.1 of Terriglobia bacterium. Classification (GTDB taxonomy): domain Bacteria; phylum Acidobacteriota; class Terriglobia; order Terriglobales; family Acidobacteriaceae; genus Angelobacter. The sequence goes on along the minus strand of JBGPLR010000016.1, from coordinate 15,778 downwards.
AGCGGAACGGAATGGGCAAATCGTCAAAATGCTGCAAGTCCCAGTAAGGCTGGGTCACACCGTCCAGCAACAGGCCGACCTGATGCCCGGCGTTGAAAGCTTCCGGCAGGCGCAGACCTTTGCGAAACGCAAAATTCAGCGAGTTAGGGTAGGTGCGCTGATCTTCTTTGCGGCGGAATGCCAGGTCGCCATAGTCAATGCGGTCGTAAAGCACGGAGTCCCACTTGATGCGCGTCACCAGACGGTGGATCTGCTGCGGTGTGTATCCCATGGAGTACATCCCGCCGACCAAAGCGCCCATACTGGTCCCGGCAACGTAATCCACGGGAATATGGTTTTCCTCCAGCCACTCGATCACTCCGATATGTGCGAGTCCGAACGCGCCGCCGCCCTCCAGCACCAGGCCGACCTTCAATCTCTGCGGCCGCAGCGGCTGCTGGGGCGCGGGATCATTGGTCTGCGCGCGCGCCGGCACAGTAAGCAGAGCGGCAATGAGCAAGTGACGCAGGAACATGGCGCCTCAAAACATGGTCCCATAAGAACCACGATAGGGGAGTATAAATCCAAAGCAATGAGCCGTGACCAAGGCCAGGACTGCACTGGTTCTTTCGACAAAAAGGTACAATGCCTTGTTCGCGGGACCACATGAACCAATTTCTTCTCATTGGAGACGGACAATGACCATGAAGAACCTTGCCGCATTTGTGATCCTCATTTTGGTGGGTGGCCTGGCCGCCGCGCAACAGCATCCATCGCCCAGCCAGCCTAAGCCGGCAACACTGATGACGGGATACGGCAATCTGCATCATCCGGTGACCACCAACAACCCTGAAGCCCAGAAGTTTTTTGACCAGGGTCTGTGCTTGATCTACGCCTTCAACCACGATGAAGCCGCGCGCTCGTTCGAACACGCAGCACATCTTGATCCCAAACTGGCCATGGCTTACTGGGGCATCGCGGAAGCCGTGGGCCCTAACTACAACGATCCCGCTGATCCTGACCGGTTTAAGCGCGCGCATGAAGCCATCCAGAAAGCCGTGGACCTTTCCTCCGGCGCTTCCGCCAGCGAGAAGGCGTACATCGCCGCACTGGCCAAGCGTTTTCCCGCGGATCCCAAGGCTGATATGCGCCAGGCCGCGGAGGAATCCCGCGATGCCATGCGCGACGTGGTGAAGCAGTTTCCCGACGATCTTGACGCCGCCACGCTGCTGGCTGAAGCTTCCATGAACCTGCATCCCTGGGGGCTCTGGCATGTGGATGGCTCGCCGGAACTGGGGACTGAAGAAATTGTTGCCACGCTGGAATCTGTCCTGAAGCGCGACCCCGATCACATGGGCGCCATCCACTATTACATTCATGCTGTGGAAGCTTCAACCAGCCCGGAGCGCGCGCTGGCCTCCGCGAACCGATTAGCGGCCCTGGCTCCGGCCGCCGGACATCTGGTCCACATGCCGGCCCACGTTTACATCCGCACTGGCGATTTTGAGGCTGGCATCAAGACCAATCAGGCGGCCGCCGCCGCAGACCGCGCGTACATGCAGTCAGGCGGAATTCCGGAGATCTATCCCGTGATGTATTACAGCCACAATCTGCACTTCATCGCCATGTGCGCCAGCATGAACGGAAATTACGCGGAGTCGCACAAAGCAGCGGAGATGCTGGTGGCGCACGTAGGTCCGCATGTGAAGGACATGCCACCGCTGGAAGGCTTTATGACCATCCCTATGGCGGTGGAAGTGCGCTTCCACAAATGGGACCAGATTCTGGGCATGCCGCAACCGGACAAGGCCATGCAAGTGGCCACGGTGTTCTGGCACTTTGCCCGAGGCATGGCGTTTGCCGGAAAAGGCAACGTCGGCGACGCGGAAGCAGAATTGAAGATCGTGCATCAAGCCGCGGAGCAAACCCCGCCGGACGCCGTCTTTGCCATGCCCGTGAACAACAAGGCCAAAGACGTGCTGACCATCGCCGACAACGTGCTCGGCGCGAAAATCGCCCTGGCGAAAAAAGATTCCGCCGCTGCGCTGCCTCTGCTACGCCGGGCCGTGGCCATCCAGGACACGCTCAAGTATGACGAACCGCCTGACTGGTTCTTCCCTGTGCGCGAACAGCTCGGCGCGGTGCTGCTAATGGGCGGCGACCCCGCTGGCGCGGAAAAAGTCTTCCGCGAAGACCTGGAGCGTAATCCCCGTAATCCGCGGTCGTTGTTCGGCCTGAGCGCCGCGCTCAAAGCGCAAAAACGCACGTACGACGCGCAGTTTGTGGATGACCAGTTCAACGCCGCATGGAAGAATCCGGAGACCAAACTGAAGGTGGAAGATTTGACGTAAGCGGCAAGGCGCGAAATCTTATTTCACGGCGGAGGCGATATTGACCTTTGCCGTGAATTTGATTTCGTCGCCATCTTGATATTCCGCGATGGCCCGCACCACGGCCGCGTCCACCTCCGCGCGGCGCTCGGCGGGAATGGACTGCAATAGCGGAGCAAACGGCACGGCGACTTCCTGGAAATATTCCCAGACTTCCGCCGGAGTCCCCGGCCAGGCCCAGGGCACGGTAGTGAAGTTTTCTTCCACGGCGTCGAAGCCCGCCGCTCGCAGTCCGCGCGCGAGAAGTCCGGGCTGCCCGAAGGCGAACATCTTTCTTGCCGCTTCTGGAATACTCCCACCGGACAGGGCCCTGAGCACGGTGCCGATGGTGGAAGAGAAATAAGGTTGTCCCATCACGCCCCAGGCCAGCAGGACCGCGTGGCCGCCGGGTTTGAGCACGCGATGCATTTGGCGCAGGGAGTTGGGCAAGTCGGGAAAGAACATTACGCCCAGCCGGCAAGTGATCCGGTCAAATTGGGCGTCAGCGAAGGGAAGCTGCCGGGCGTCGCCCAGCAGGAAGCGGATGTTCTCAAGCCCGCGCTGCGCAGCGCGCTCGTCCGCAATCTTGAGCGGCGCGGAAGAAATGTCCAGGCCCACGACCGAGCCGTTTCCTTCGAGCAACGCAGCAATGGAGATGGCGGGTTCGCCGGTCCCGCAGGCGATGTCCAGCACCTGCATCCCGGGCGCGACTTGCGCGGCGGCAACAATCGCTTCAGTCATGCCCCTGCCCATGGTGGCGGATTGTTTGCGCCACTTCTGGCTGGCTTGGGCGCGGGCAAAACTGTTCCAGTCCGGGTCTGTTGAACGGTGCACCACGTACCCGTATTATCCGGCGTGGCGGGCCGATCTACCAAACTCCAGGCCAGGCTTCAGGCCCCCAAACGATGATCGCCCTTGATCGGATGCTTTCAGCCGCGCCGCGAGTCATTTTTTGGTGAAACGAATCCGGGATCCTGATCACTAGTCAAGTGGGAATGTCTCCTTATTATCGCTTCGGATGGTAAGAACGAGGGCAGAGCTAGTGTTATGCGCCACGATCCGGACCATGACCTTTTCGACTTAGACATGATGCCAGAAGAAGGCCCGCTATGAACCGGGCCGGTTTCGCAGGATCCACTCTTGGCGCAGTCCTTTTGGCGGTGCTGCTGATGCGGGCCCCCGCAACGGCGCCCGGTGCTTCCACGAACCCGCAGCAGGGGCAATCTTCCGCAGGACAGAATTCCGCTGCGAACCAAGCGGGGGACGATAGCGGAAAGGGCCCCTGGGACGCCTCCCGCAGGCACTTTGCCGGCTTTGAGCCTGGGCGCTGCGTCTTGCACGCGGCCTCGAAGACGGGTGGCCAGCGCAAGGCGTCGCCTAAGCAAGCCGAGGCAAATACGCAGAACACGGACAAAACTGCGCGCTGGTGTATTCCCCAGAACGAACAGGTGCGGGCCATGATTGCCATCCTTCCCGACCCCGTCCATTCGCATATGTCCCTGGTCTATGACCGGTCCGTGGAAGCCTTGCAACTGGCCGCCGAATCCGCAGGGTATGTGATTGATCGTTACTGGTTACCGTGGGAAACAGAAGGCCCCAAGAGCGGCTTTCCCCAACCGGCAGTGAAGAACGCGGGCGAAACAGAGTCGCAGCCGGGCTTGTTGATGTTTCGCTGGAGCGGCGATGTCGCTGAGAACGGAGAGCCGAAAAACGGCGTGCCTGAAAAGAACGGGGCCAGCGTGCTCTATGTTTTCCTGGTGGACGACACTTCAACAGCGGGAATCAATGGCATCCAGTTCAGCAACGCTGTGGAATATGTTGAGCAGGTCTGCGGCCTGGATGGGCAAGGCTGCGGGGGCAAGGCCGCCATTCGCATCATGGGACCCACTTTTTCCGGATCGCTAGATTCCTTGCGGCGACTGACGGAGCACCGGACCAGCCATTCTTTCCGCGTTTACAGCGGAACAGTTTCCAGCGAGCAGGCACAAGAAAGCTTACGGGGGCCGAACTTTGAGGTTGCCACGTGCCGCCAAGACCGGAATTGCACGGAAGCAGAACCGCCGCACCTGGTGTTTCGCTCGCTGGTTACGGAGACGGAAGCGGCCGTCAACAGCTTCGTCAAGTCGCTGCAAGATGACAAGCAAATTGAGTGCGAGGACCGCGATCATCCTGAAGTCGCGATTTTCTCTGAGGCTGCCACCACGTATGGAGGAACGGCGCGGCGAGGCGCGCGAGGCGGCCAAGGCTGCTACGCCAACTTTTCTTATCCCCGGGAAATTGCCAGTTTGCGCAACGCGTACCAGCAGTCCGGCCGGCAACCCTCGTCCCCGGCCGCCGGCACCGCTACTACGGCGCAAAACTATCTTCCTTTCAGCCTGGCTGATACTCAGCCCAATCGCAGCGATGAGCCTCCCGTCGTTTCCCGGCAGCAAGGGCCGCTTTCCCAGGAAGCGGTGCTGATGAAGTACGCCAATGAGTTGCGCCGCGAACACTACCGTTACGTCGGCATCATTGGCAGCAATGTGCTGGACGTATTGTTCCTGGCCAGCTTTCTTCGCAACGCCTGTCCTGACGTTCGCGTGTTTGTGTTCAATGCCGACTTGCTGATGGAGCGCGATTCGGACAATGTTCCGTACATAGGAATGCTGACCCTAAGCACGTACCCGTTGATTGCCCGCAATTTGTATTGGACGCGTTCCGGCGATACGCCGTCCCGGCTGCCCTTTGCCGACCAATATCAGGAGGGCCAGTACAACGCCGCTCTGCTGGCCATGAGCGAAGTGGTTCCCCAACCCTTCAAAGGCAAGCTGTATGAGTTTCGCCAGCCGTTTACCCAGTCGCCAGAACGCTTTGATCCGGCGTCAACCGCGCTGCCGCTCTGGGTTTCCGTGGTCGGCACGGGAGGTTTCTGGCCAGTCAAGATCATTCCCCGGGGCTCGCCGGGTGAGGAGCGGTCCAGCCAGCATCCGGTGATGGCCGGCGTGGATTACACCGGAGCCTGGAAAGTCATTGCTGCGATGGTATGCGCAATCTCCTTTTTCTACGCTCTACTTCTGTGGACTGACCCATCGCCCTCTTCCCGGTTTCGCGACTTCGCGATCACCGGCCCCGTTTGCGGCCAACGTTTGTTCTTCGTGAACTTGATTTCTGTGAACCTCGCGCTCTGTCTGGCCATGGCCGCCACGCCCGCATGGCGTTTCGGCCTTTTCGCTGGACCCACCGTCCAGATCCTTGCCGCGATTACGGCCCTGGCCATCATTGTCCTGTTCCTCGTCTCCATGCGTCTCTGCAAAGCCTGCTGCAGCCTGTGGCAGCAAGAAGACAAAACCGCCGGCGCGGCAACAGTCATGCTGTTTACCGGAGGCACGAACTTGGGCTTGTGGATCATCGCGCTGGCGGGGGAATGGTTGTGGCTCTGCTTGTTCACTGACGGTCCCTCGCACTACGGCTTCTTTTTTGCGTACCGTGTGGTACACTTGGCCACGGGTGTGTCGCCATTTACGCCCCTGCTTCCGCTTTTCGCCGCCTTCTGTTTCTGGAGTATCTGCGAGCTTTGGCGTTTGCGTTTCAACGAGGAACTTCGCCCCCGGCTGAGCGTGTCGCCTGGTTTCCCCGACGCGCATACAGAAGCCCGCATCGCCCGCTCGTTGAACGGATTCCTTCTGAGGACCGATTACGTTGTTGCCTTCCTATTGATTCTTGCCCTCTGGCTTTTCTTCTTCAAGCCGCGGCGTCCTTTCCATCTGTTTGAGGATTTCACTTTTAGCGTGCTTTACGAAGTGCTCTTCGGCTTGGTGGTGGCGCTGATGCTGTCCGCGGGCCTGCGGCTGGGGCAAGTGTGGTCGGATACCAAGAAACTTCTTGGGGAACTGCAACGGTCGCCCATTCGCTACGCTTTCAGCCGGCTCAAAGGCGCGAGCTGGTCGCCCATCTGGCAGTCAGGCGGCGAAGACGCGCAGTTGCTGAACAGGTCGCAATCCTTTGAAGTGCTGGGAGAGATCAAGCGCTGCTGCTGTGCACTGGATAAGGATCTGAACCTGAAAGTGAAAGAGGCTTTGGATTTAACGGGGCATGAGATGGTCCCAGCAATTCAGGCCAGTCTGGCGGCCGTCCTGGATGAAGCATTGAAGGCGCTCAAAAAGTATTGGGACGAGAATGGCCCGGGCGAAGACCAGACGGTAGAAGGAAAGGCTGAGGCGAAAGCACCCGACCCCAGGCCTCCGCACATTGCCCGCCTGGAACAGTACGTGGCATTGCGGTACGTCGATTTCATTCGCGGCGTACTGATGCACGTAAGGCATTTGCTGATCCTGCTGGCCGTTGTTTATTCACTGGCGCTGGTTTCGCTAAATCTGTATTCGTTTGAACCGCATCAATCTTTGATTTGGTCGTTTACCGGAATCTTTGCCCTGATTGGACTGAGCGGACTGGGGGTGCTCGTCCAGGCCCATCGCGATGAAATCCTGAGCCGTATCACCGGCACCAAGCCCAATGAGCTGGGCCTCGGGTTTTACGTGCGGGCAATTTCATTGGGAGCAGCGCCGCTGGTGACGCTGCTGGCCACGCATTTTCCGGCCATTGGCAAGCTCTTCTGGTCAATCTTCCAGCCCGGACTGGAAGCCCTGAAATAAAGCGGGACGGGAATAGTCAAACCAGCTCTGAAGCCGTGCCGCAGCGTGATGCCAGTCACACCAATCGCAAATGTCTCTGGGCCAGAATCGAGACCAGGGAAGCGGGGTTTATTCCTCCCTTGACAAACATAACTATATAGTTATATAGTGATTCACTGTGGACAAAGGAAGTCGTCCAAAGGATGCCCTTGAACCTGAGCGAGAGAATGACCGAACTGGTGGCGCAGCGCTTTCGCCTGCTGGGCGAACCCATGCGGCTGCGCATCCTGCAGTTGCTGGAGCAAGGCCCCAAGCCGGTGAATGATATCGTCGCATCCCTGGAGAGCAGCCAGCCCAATGTGTCCAAGCATCTCCAGGCGTTGTGCCAGGGCGGCCTGGTCAGCCGGCGGCGTGAAGGGCTGAACATCTTTTACGGGATCGCTGATCCCATGGTTTTTAAGCTTTGCAATCTGGTATGCCGCAGTGCAACGGAACACACCCGCGCGCAGCTGGCTGAATTGGACGCGGCGCCGTCCGGCACAGAACGGAAGCGCGCGAAGCACTCGGGCTGAGTGGGCATTCCGGGTCTTGTCCATGGACACAGCCCGGCGCAAATCACCCGCCCTGATGAGGTAGCCGTGATGAAACATAACGCCAAATTCCTTCCATTGCTGGGCTTGCTGGTGGCGGTAACTGGCCTAGCAGCCTGCAACCGGACGCATGAGGTCGCGGCCAGCGTCCCGGAGACGGTCCGCGATCTTACCGTGGTGCAAGTGCGACAACAGTCGGCCCCCGATCTGTTCCAGGCCACCGGCACCATCAGGTCCTGGCGCACGGCCCCGGTTGCGGCGCAGATCATGGCCAACGTAACCGCTGTTAACGTTCGTGAAGGCGATGCCGTTCGGCGAGGCCAACTCCTCGTGGCTCTGGACGCCTCTGAGTTAACCGCATCCACGGAGCGCTACCAGGCGGCATTGCACGCCGCCGACGATGAAATTGCAGCGGCAGAATCCGAGCAGACGCTGGCCAAGACCAGTTTCGATCGCTTGCAGTATCTCTTTGACAAAGGCACCATCAGCGCCCAGGAATACGACAACGCCAAAGCGCGCATGAAAACCACACGCGCTCATCACGATCTTGCTCAGGCGAACCGTACCCAGGCCGCTGCCGCTCTCAACCAGAACCGGATTCTGCAGAGCTACACGCGGGTGATCGCTCCGTTTGACGGCGTGGTCACCGAACGCCACGTTGATCCCGGCGCGCTGGCCACGCCCGGATTGCCTTTGCTCACGCTGGAGGCCATGGGACACTACCGGCTGGAAGCCACGGTGGATGAGAACGACTTGAAATTTGTTCGCATGGGCGAGGCTGTTCCAATTTCAGTTGACTCCCTGAGTGGTGAACTCCTGAACGGCAAAGTCGCGCAGATCATCCCTGCGGCGGACCCCGCCAGCCGCAGTTTTCTCGTCAAGATTGATCTTCCGGCAAACACCCGGCTGCGCTCAGGACTGTTTGCCCGCGCCGGCTTTGTCCGCGGTCAAAGGCAGGCAATTTCCATACCGAGCTCGGCAGTGATCGAACGCGGCCAGCTGCAAACTGTGTACGTCCTGGGCGAAAACAATATCGCCATTCTGCGTTACGTCACCCTGGGAAACGCAACAAGAGACCAGGTGGAAGCCCTTTCCGGCTTGAGTGACGGAGACAAGCTCATCGCCAACCCTGCCGGGCGTGAACTCGCGGGCAAGCGCGTTGAGGTGCGTTGATGGGAAAGCTGCGTCTGGCGGGGACGATCGCCCGCACCTTCATCCAATCGAAGCTCACGCCGCTTGCGGTCGCCGGCGCGCTGCTCCTGGGTGCGATGGCGATTTTGCAGACGCCGCGCGAAGAAGAACCGCAGATCATCGTTCCCATGCTGGACGTGATGGTGCAAATGCCCGGCGCCACTCCGCAGGAAGTGGAGCAGCGCGTGAGCATTCCCATGGAGAAGCTGCTGCGCGAAGTCCCCGGCGTGGAATATCTCTACTCCATCTCGCATCCGGGCATGAGCATTGTGATCGTGCGCTTCTACGTGGGCACCAAAGAAGAAGATGCCATCGTAAAGACGTACAACAAGCTCTTCGCCAACTTTGACAAGATTCCCCCTGGCGTTTCGCAGCCCCTGATCAAAGTCCGCTCGATTGACAACGTACCCATCCTGGCGCTGACGCTCTCCGGCGCAAAGTACGATCCTTATCGCTTGCGTCTGGTGGCCGGTGAACTGGAACACACGATCAAGCAGGTTGACGATGTTTCTGAAACCAGCATCATCGGCGGGCAGCCACGCGTGGTCCGTGCAACTCTGGACACGCAGAAGCTCGCAGGATACGGACTCACGCCAGGACAGGTTGTGCAGCGAATTCAAGCCGCCAACTCTCGCGAGCAGGCCGGCAGCTTCTCCCGCGACAACCGCGAGTTCCAGGTGGAAGCCGGAGCGTTCATCAGCCGGGCCGAAGACTTGCGCGACGTGGTCACCGGTGTTCACAGCGGACGCCCGGTGTACCTGCGCGACGTGGCAGACAAAATTGAAGACGGCCCCGCGGAGCCCACCAACTACGTGTTGTACGGGAGCGGCGCGGGAACCAAACAAGCCCCGTCTGCGGGCGCCGAACTGCCGGCCGTGACCATCACCGTGGCCAAGCGTAAGGGCACCAACGCCACTCTCATCTCCGAGCGCGTGCTGCAGAGGATGCAAGAGCTACGGGGCAACACGATTCCCGCGGACCTGAACGTGGCGATCACGCGCAATTACGGTGAGACCGCGAAAGCCAAATCGGACGAATTGCTGAAGCACCTGTTCCTGGCAACGCTTTCCGTAACGCTTTTGATCGCCCTGGCGCTGGGTTGGCGCGAATCGGGCGTGGTCCTGCTGGCCGTCCCAGTAACGCTGGCGCTGACTCTGGCTATCTTCTATCTATACGGGTACACGCTGAACCGGGTCACGCTCTTCGCGCTGATTTTCAGCATCGGCATTCTGGTGGACGACGCGATTGTGGTGGTGGAAAACATTGTCCGGCATTTCCGGCTGCCGGAAAACCGCGGACGCCCGCTGCCCCAGGTGGCGGTAGAAGCCGTGGATGAAGTCGGCAATCCTACGATTCTGGCCACGTTTGCGGTGATCGCTGCCATCTTGCCCATGGCGTTTGTCCGCGGGCTGATGGGTCCTTACATGCGGCCGATTCCCGTGGGTGCGTCCGCGGCCATGCTCTTTTCGCTGTTTGTGGCATTTGTCGTCTCTCCCTGGGCCGCGTTGCGCCTGCTTAGCCATTACGCCAAGCCCGACGCCGACCACCAGCACGGCGCGGAAGGAAAGATGACGCGGCTTTACCGCCGGCTGATGAATCCGTTGATCAACAACGGCAGGCGGCGGCTGATCTTTTTGGGTGGCGTGGTGGTGCTGCTGCTGGCGGCATGCACACTGGTGCCGCTGAAGCTGGTCCGCGTGAAGATGCTGCCTTTTGACAACAAGAGCGAATTTCAAGTGATCGTGGATATGCCCGACGGCACCACGCTGGAACAGACTACGCGCGTGTCGCAGGAACTGGCGCGTTACCTGGCCAAGCAGCCGGAAGTGCTGAACTACCAGATCTATTCCGGGACGTCCGGCCCGTACAACTTCAACGGCCTGGTGCGCCATTACTTTTTGCGCTCGCAGCCCAACCAGGCTGACATTCAGGTGAACCTGCTGCCGCGCAGCGAGCGCAGCGCGCAGAGCCATGAAATTGCGCGCCGGCTGCGGCCGGGACTCCAGAAAATTGGCCAGCCGTTTGGCGCCCGCATCAAAGTTGCGGAAGTCCCGCCGGGCCCGCCGGTGCTGCAGACCCTGGTGGCGGAAGTTTATGGGCCGGACTACAAGGGCCAGACCGAACTTGCAGCAAAGATCAAAGATATCTTCCAGCACACGCCCGGTGTGGTGGACGCGGACTGGTACGTGGAAGACCCGCAGACGCGCTTTGACATGAACGTGGACCAGGAAAAGGCAGCGCTGCACGGTGTTTCAGCAGGCGACGTCGCGCGGACCGTTCAGCTGGCGCTGCATGGCGCGGAAGCCGGACTGTTGCATTCTCCGCAAAGCCGTGAGGACATTCCCATTCAAGTTCGTCTGGGACGCGCCGATCGTTCCGGCATGGAAGAATTGGGCAGCATCAAGGTGCCCACCGCGGCTGGAGGCCAGGTGTCCTTGCGGGAACTCACCAGCACGAAACAGACGGTGATCGACACCAGCGTCTATCGCAAGAACATGCAGCCTGTGGTTTACGTGACCGGCGACGTGGCCGGCGAAGAAGAGAGCCCGGTGTACGTCATCATGAAGATGAATGAGGCCATTGACAAGCTGCGCCTGCCGGAAGGCTACGGCGTCCGCCGCTACAACGCGGTGCAGCCGGAATCCACGGACCGCTACAGCATGAAGTGGGACGGCGAGTGGCACATCACGATCGAAGTTTTCCGTGACCTTGGTCTGGCCTTTGCCGCGGTGCTGGTGTTGATCTACGTGCTGGTGGTGGGCTGGTTCAAGTCGTTCATCACGCCGCTGGTGATCATGGCGCCCATCCCGCTCACGCTGGTGGGCATTCTGCCGGCACACGCGCTGATGGGTGCGTTTTTCACGGCCACATCCATGATCGGCTTCATCGCCGGGGCAGGCATCATTGTGCGCAATTCCATTATTCTGGTCGATTTCATCGAACTGCGCCGCTCCCACGGCGTGCCGCTTGCGCAGGCTGTGGTGGACGCCGGCGCAGTGCGCTTCCGTCCCATGCTGCTGACGGCCGCCGCGGTCGTGGTGGGCGCCAGCGTAATACTCTTTGATCCGATCTTTCAAGGGCTGGCAATTTCCCTGATGGCAGGCGAGGTGGCTTCAACGTTCCTCTCCCGCATGGCGGTGCCGGTACTTTATTACCTCAGCGAGCGGAGGCACGAAAAGGCCACACCGCCCCACGTCCACACACCGCAGGAACCGGCCCAGGCCGTTCCGGCGGCATAGAATCACTCAAAGGAGTTGTTTATGACGGTTGAACGCGCATTGAGATTAACGGCAGGCACTTTTGTGCTGCTTTCCCTGGCCCTTGGCTATTGGGTTTCGCCCTGGTGGTTCTTGTTCACGGCTTTTGTAGGGCTGAACCTGCTGCAGTCAGGATTGACGAACTGGTGCCCGGCCATGGCCATTTTTCGCAAGATAGGGTTGCCCGATCCGGGATGTCAGATAGCCAGAGATGCGAATGCGGGACCCAAGGCCATTGCCAGCCGATAGCAGGGGAGCGCCGGTAGTCTTCTCCTAGAGGGCGAATCAGCGGCCGTTGCTGGCGGGGGCTCCGCGTTATTCCGCTCGCAATGCCTGCACCGGCTCCAGCTTTGCTGCGGTGCGTGCTGGCAGGACCCCGGCGAGCAGTCCCACCAGCACGGCAACGCATTCCGCCAGTACGACGTAAAACCACGAGGTCTTTACCGGTAAGGCCACTCCCAGCAGGACCAGGCCGCGCGCCACGCCCAAGGCGAGAAGAATTCCGCCGAGGCCTCCGAGAAAAGCAATGAGCGCAGCTTCGCTCACGAACAACACCATCACCTGGCCGTAGGTTGCGCCCAGGGCTTTCAACAGTCCTACTTCAGATGTGCGTTCGCCTACGGCAATGATCATGATGGTCAAAATGCCAATCGCGCCTACGACAATAGACACGCCGCCCAGCGCGGCCACGGCGAAGGTGAGCATGCCGAGCACCGAGTCCAAGGTTTTCAAGGCCTCTTTTTGCGGAGTGATGGTGAAATCTTCACGGTCATGCCGGCTCATCAGCAGCCTGTGGATGGAGTTGACAACGGAATCCACGGGCACGTCAGGGTTGTAAGTTACGTGAATTTCCGCCAGCCCTTCGCGATTAAAGAGTTGCATGGCGCTGGCCACGGGAATGCAAACGGTGTCGTCGAAATCAATGCCGAAGACCTGGCCTTTGGGCGCCATCACTCCGATGACGGTGTACATTGATCCCCCGATTTCAACGCGCTGCCCCAGCGGATTGCGGTCACCAAACAACTCTTGTCTGGCCTTGGAGCCCAACACGGCCAAGGGGCGCGCGGCTTCGGGATCGTCAGGCGGCAGGAAGGCGCCCAGCATCACTTGCATGCTCAGCGCGCGGGGAAACTGGTAAGTGACGCCATAGACCGTGACGCGCCGGCGGCGCGTGCCCGCCGCCATCTCCGCATTGCCGGAAACGATGGGGTCCGCAGTCTCGATGTTGGGCAGCCGGCGGATGGCCAGCGCATCAGCAATGGTCAACGGACGTTCGGAGTTGAAGACTCCCATTGACATTCCAGCGGTCTTCACTTTCCCGGGGCTCACGCCGATCAGGTTAGTACCGAATTGCGTGAACTGGGCCAGCACATACTGTTGAATGCCCTCTCCAATGGAGGTGAGCAGGACGACTGCGGCGATTCCGATGGCGATTCCCAAGGCAGACAAGATTGCCCGCATGCGATAGGCCCGCACAACGCCGAACGAAAAACGCAGAAGGTCACGGTACAGCATGTTCATTTCCGGGCCAGCGCTTGAATCGGATCGAGCATGGCCGCGCGCCGCGAAGGCAATAAGCTGAAAATGGTTCCAGTAGCCACGGCGGCGAGCAGCGCCGCGGCAACCGTCCAGTTGGGAACAAAGGCCGGGAATGACGGGTACACGACGCGCAGCAGGGCCACGCCGGCCTCACCCACCAGGACGCCGAGGAGGCCGCTGGTGGCGGAAAACACGAGCCCCTCAGAAAGAAAGATCCTGCGGATCTGGCGCTGGGAAGCGCCCAGCGCTTTGAGCAGGCCAATTTCGGCGCGGCGCTGAGAAACCGATATCAACATCAGATTGGTGATCAGGACGCCGGCCACCACCAGGCTGATGGAAGCAATCGCGGTGATGGCCAGTGTGAGCGCCACCAGAATGTTGTCAAAGGTGGCCAGCACGGCATCCTGGGTAAGCACGGTGACGTCACGTTCGCCTTGATGGCGCTTTGCGAGAAGGTCCTCAGCGTCATTGCGCACCTGGTTGATCACATCGCGGCTGGTGACCTCCACCATCACGCGGAAGAGTGACGTGCTGTTGAACAACTGCTGCGCCGCGCCCACCGGCACAATGACCATTTCATCCGTATTCATTCCCAGTCCCTGGCCGCTGGGGGCCAGCACGCCAATCACGCGGAACTTTCGATCGCCCAGGCGGAGCCACTCGCCCACGGCCGGCGCGCCGCCAAAAAATTCGCGGCGCACAACATCGCCCAGGACGCAAACCGGCGTGGCGGCGTTGGGGTCTTCCACGGGAAGGAATGCGCCTTCTGCAAGAGGCATATGGCGGATACCAGCCCAGGCTGCCGTGGAGCCGATCACAGGAACTTCGCGGACGAGCTGGCCCTTCTTGGCTTCCGCTGCGCCGACCGCGACCGGCGCCACGCGTGTGACCCAGCGAAGATGCTGTAATGACGAAGAATCATCCACGGTAAGGTCACGCGCCGTCCGGCTGATCAGCAGGCCAGGCCCGGCGCCGGCGGTTTCGGAACGTCCAGGAAACACCAAGACAAGGTTCGTGCCCAGCGATGCAAACTCCTGGGTGACGTAGCGACGTGCGCCTTCTCCCAAAGACGTGACGATCACCACCGCGGCAATGCCAATGGCCATGGCCAGCAGCATCAGCGCGGCCCGCAGGCGGCTGGCGCTGAAGGCGCGCCACGCGAAACGGAATAGATCATTGCTTTTCATACATGAACGGCAGACGCCACCTCCGCCACAACTTCACCATCCACCATTTTGAGTTGGCGATGAGCACGTCCGCCCAATTCCGGATCATGGGTCACAATCACCAGGGCAACGCCGCTGTGATGGAGCGTTTCCAGCAGGTGGATCACGTCGCGCCCGGTGGCGCGGTCCAGGTTGCCGGTGGGCTCATCGGCCAGAAGAATTGCCGGATGCATGATGGTGGCGCGGGCGATGGCTACGCGCTGGCGCTCGCCGCCGGAGAGTTCCTCGGGACGATGATGCGCGCGCTGAGCCAGACCAAATTCGGCAACCAGTTTCTCCGCGGACTTCTGCCGCTGGGCCGCCGGGATCCCGGCCAGCATCAAAGGCAAGGTGATGTTCTCCGCCGCCGTGAGTCGCGGAATCAGATGGAAGAACTGAAAGATGAACCCGACTTTCTGCTGGCGGATTACTGATTGTTGCGCGTCGTCGAGCATGGTTACGTCCTGGCCTTCAAACCAATACTGGCCGGACGTAGGGCGATCCAGCAGCCCGATGACATTCAACAACGTGGATTTCCCGGAACCGGACGGGCCCATGATGGAAAGGTAGTCGCCGGGGTCGATCTTCAGGTCAACGTCTTTCAGCGCATGCACGCTTTGCGAGCCGAGCTGAAAAATGCGGTTGATCTGTTTGAGCTCAATCATCGCGCCGGTCCCGCGCCGGCGTTCTCCACGGTCACGCTGGCCCCCGCTTTCACGCCGGCGCGGTCCAGTGACATGACAACTTGTTCTCCGGGCGCGAGGCCGGCGGTAACTTCAGTGAATTCCCAGTTGCTGATTCCGGTTTGGATGGCCCGCGACTACAACTTGCGCGTTTGCGGGTTGTGCACCAGGACGCTCTTGTTCTGCAGGATAGCTTGCGTGGGCACCCGGACGGCGTTGTCGCGCGCTTCCGGAGTAACCTCAATATCTGCGCTGTATCCCACAACCAGGCCCTTGTCGGGCGGCGTGGCGAATTGCACTTCAATCTCAACGGTGCGGGCCTGCTTCTCAACTTCCAGAACGTAGTCGGCAATGC